>DHHE01000026.1 GCA_002403115.1 bacterium UBP2_UBA4780
CGGTGTCCTCGGGCAGCGGGTCCGTCCCCTTGCCCACCGGCACCGACTCCCCGGTCAGGGCCGACTCGTCGACCTGCAGTTCCCGAACCTGCATCAGGCGCAGGTCGGCCGGCACCTTGTCACCGGACTGCAGCAGGACCAGGTCCCCCACGGTCAGGCCGGCGGCGTCGATCCTCCGCTTCTTCCCCCCGCGGACCACGGTGGCCTCGCTGACCATGGCCTTGGCCAGGGCCTCGATGGCCCTTAGGGCCTTGGCCTCCTGGATGAACCCGACCACGGCGTTGACCAACACCACCCCGAAGATGACCCCCGAGTCCAATTCTTCGCCCAGCAGGGCGGTGACGACGCCGGCCACGATCAGTATATAGATCAACGGCTGTTTGAACTGCGAGAGGAACAGGACCAGGGGGCTGGTGCCCTTGCGGCCGGTGATGGCGTTGGGGCCGTGCTGTTCCAGCCGCCGGGCGGCCTCTTCGGGATCCAGGCCCAGCTTGGAGTCGGTGGCGGCCAGGGAGACGGCCTCGTCAATACCCAGGCTATGCCAGCGGGGAGACTCTTCCCGGTCCTTTTCAAGCGCGTTCTTGTGAGGCATGTTGGTCAAGCCTTGTTTTTGCAGTTTTGTCTATTATGACGGTCCCGGCAGGCTCAAATACCCAAGCTGAAGCTGCCCCCCAGCCCCACCTTCCACCGGAAGTCGAACCTCTTCTCCCCCTCCAGCGGCCTGTTGATCCACAGGGGGAATAACACCTTGGCCGGGCCAAGGCTTAGGGAGACGCCGGCGTCGCAGTAGGCGTCCTTGACGACCATCTGCCCGAAGTCGTCGGTCAACAGGGCGCCGTCGGCGAAAAAGGCGATGGGATATTTATATAGTGGTATCGACAGGTTGGCCGAGGCCGCCAGCCGTCCGCGGAGGTGTCGCCCCAGGTAGCCGGGGACGTCGGCCGAGCCCTCCACGTGATAGTTCTCCTGGGCCGAGAACCATCCCCGGCCGGAGACGATGATGGAGTTGAGCCCATCGGTCCTGTAGGCCCCGGAGAGGAAGAACTGCTCCTGGGCCGGGGCGGCGCCGGCGATGGAGCCGAAGAAGCCGCGCAGACAGACCAACTGGCGCCTCCATATCCTGAGGTAGCCCCTCTGCTCCAGGGAGAACCGGGAGAAATTGTTGTCGGTGGAACCGGAATTCAGGGCGAAGCCTCCCGCCGCCGAGGCTTTGCCGGAGATGCCGGCCCGGTACCCGGAGACCGTGGAACTGCGGGTCAGGGACAGGATGACATTGGAGCCGGGCTCGATGTCGCGGTGATCGTAGAACCTGGCCGTGTCCGCCACCCGGCTGTATTCCAGGCCCAGGCCGTAGTTTTCGGTGGGGGCCAGCAGGGCCCGGCCCCAGGAGCGGGTCAGTCCGAGGCTGACGGTGCGGATGTCCGAGGCCCTGCCGGCCGAAAAGCAGAGGCGCGGCGGCATGGGAAGCGACGTCACCGGGGTCTGGTACGCCAGGCTGTAGCTGATCTCCCTGGACCGGAACCCGTAATAGGGGAAGAACGTCCACTGGTGGCGCCCCACCATCGGACCCCCGTCAATCATGTAGCCGCCGTGGAGGAAGGGGCCCAACCGGAAGCCGTTGACGGCGTCGTAGAACGGTATGGGCAGGGCGAACGCCTGGTACCTTTCGGGCGACGGAAGCCGCGGCCCCAGGGTGAAGGAGAACCTTCGCGGCCAGTGATTGTTGAAACGGTTGACGTCCGGGACGGTCCGGCCGGGATCCAAGGCCGCGCTCTTCAATCCGACCTCAGTCCGCGCCATGAACCACATGCTCCTGTCCAGACCGTTCCAGGGGATGGCCTGGACATTTCCCTTTTTATCGGTCAACACCAGCTTGGACGGCAGGCTGAGTTCCCCTTCTCTGACAAGGTTGATGGCGTAAAGCCCGGGCTCCACCGTCCTCACGCAGGCGACGCCGTTGTCGCAGCGCCCGGCGGTGTTGATCCACGGATCCAGATGGCCCGAGACCGGCCGGCCCGTCAGGCTGTCGGCCAGGTCCAGGAAGTCCCGCCAGTCAACGTGCCGGAACGAGCGCTCGGAACAATAGGCGCGCATCAGGCTGTCGAACCCGTCCCCGCCCAAGTGGTCCCTCAGCCACCACAGCAGCATGGCGGGCTTTTTGTAGGCGGTGACGGCGTAGAGGCCGGGCTCACGCACCAGGCTGGCCCTGGTGGCCACCGGCTGCTCCATGCGGTTGGCGGCGTACAGGTAGTAGAGCATGTAGCCCAGGTAGCGGTCGGTGAACCCGGGGAACATCCTCCGCAGCCGAGGGTGGGCCAGGTAGTCGGCCTCGGGGCCGTACTTCTCCTCGAAATAGCGCTCCTCGGAGAAGGAGTTGAAGCCCTCGTCCATCCAGGGCTGGTCCATCTCGTTATTGGCCAGCATGCCGTAGAACCACTGGTGGCCTATCTCGTGGACCACCACCATCTCCAGCCCCCGGGTCAGGCGGTCCTCGCCCGAGGAGACGATGACCATGTTCGGATACTCCATGCCGCCGCCGGCCGCCAGGTACCCGCCGCAGACGGTCAGGGTCGGATAGGGGTACCTTCCGTACCACTTTCCATAGTAGTCGAGAGCGTCCTTGGCGTATTGCATGACATTGCCCCAGCGGCTGGAGTCCTTGGGCAAGGCCAGCACCCTGAGGGCCACGCCGCGGTGGATTTCGCTGGTTTCAATATACTTTGGGTCGGCGCACCAGGCGAAGTCATGAACGTCGGTTGCGGTGAAGAGGCGATAGGAAAGGGAGTCGCTGGCCGCCGTGGTGTCGTTGGGGTCCGTCACTTCCACGCCGGTGGCCCCGACCACCATGTTCCGGGGCAGCCACAGCCCGACCTGGAAGTCGCCGAAGTCGCCGTAGAACTCGCCCAGGTAATGGTAGCCCAGGGGATGCCATCCCTTGCGGTCGTAAACCGCAATCTTGGGGTACCACTGGGAGACCTCGTAATGAGATCCCTCATGGCCCAGGCGGGAGAAGAACCCCGGTATCTTCACCCGGAAATACATGCCGATGTCCACCGAGTCGCCCGGGGCCAGCGGAGAGGGCAGGTCCAGCCTGGCGGTGGTGGGGTCGTCGCCGGGAGTCAGAAAACACGGCTGACCTCCGGCGTTGGCCGAGGAGACTTCCATCAAACCCCGCTCGGCTTCGCGCGACAGCCGGAAGCGGTAATCGTGGAAACCCTCGGCCTCCCTGGCGAAACGGGTCCTCTCGTCGCGAAAGGCGTTGGGATATAGGTGAAACCAGACGAAGGACAGGGTGTCGGGAGAATTGTTCCAATAGCGCAGGCGTTGATCGGCTGTAAGCTCATGACTGACCGTGTCCAGCCGGGCCTCGATCTTGTAGTCCACCCGCTGCTGCCAGGCGGAAAGCCGCGGCGCCAGAAGGCAGAGGAAGAGAAGGGCGGGGGAAAAGTGTTTCATGCGGGGATCATCCTATGCGCTATCTATCCGGCCTCAGGCTGTTTCTTGTCCTCAGGCGGCGGCCCCATCCGGGCCTTAAGGCGGTCAATTATCTCCCCACGGTGCCGGCCGTAGGGCAGGTAGAGGCCGCGGAAGTTCTCCAGCCAGAAGGGCCGGGCGAAGGGGGAGAGCAGGACGCCGTTGCGGTCAGGGTACCAGCTCTTCACCTGTTCCCATCTTCTGGCGACGGTGGCCCCGGCCCGGCGCAGGGAGGCGCCCTCGGCGTCGAAGCGGCAGCTGGCGCGCAGGAAGAACGGGAACTCGGCCGAGACCAGCAGGGCCAGGCCCAGCCCGGTCCACAGCCAGGAGCCCAGCCACCAGTGAACGAGCGCGGCCATGGCCAGCGGCGCGGCGATGGACAGGGCGGCCCGGCCCCGGGATTCCATGAAGGGGTGGACCCGCCACTCGAAGGCGTCTGACAGGGGCGCGGCCGCCGGCCCCGGGATCTCTTCAGTCCGGTTCATCGTTCCCCCTTGAGTTGCTGCTGGTAGTCGCGCCGGACTCCGGCGAAGAAGTTGAGGGCCTCGGGGCATTTATAATCAGGGTAGGTCCACTCCAACGGCTGGAAGCCTTCGCCCCTGTATATCATGGACACCTCGGCGAAAACCCCCTTGTCCAGATAAAGGCGGTGGGAGAAGTCCTTGCAGGAGGCCAGCACCAGCCGGGACTCGTTGAGGTATCCCGGGTCGATGTTGACGATGCGGCCCGGTCCCTGGGTCTCGGCCCGGTACTTGTCCTCCAGGCGGTTGGCGGCCAGCTTGAAACCTGGCAGCGCTTCCGGAGGCCACAGGCGGTGCAGGCTCCACCAGGTGCGGTAGAGCAGGGGGCCCATCTCGTCAACGTAGTAGTCGGTGAACTGGGCAAAATCCAGGGCCGGGCTCTTCTGGTCGATGAAGTCGAATTCCTTCTGGATCTCGCGCTCCAGGTCCCAGAGGCTGACCAGGGGCGAGTAGACCAGGCCCAGGAAGAACTTGACGGGCTGCGGTTCGCGGGGCTTGGACATTTTGGTTTGCTATAAAGCGGTTGTCATCCCGGGAAATGTTCCCTGCCCAGCTGGCTGAGGCGATGCCCTGAGCCCGGCT
>DHHE01000081.1 GCA_002403115.1 bacterium UBP2_UBA4780
GCCGACCTCTGCGTGCTCAACGGCTTTCCCTGCCTGCTGGAGCACACCCTGGAGCCGGACGACAGGCTGGTGCTGATAAAGAAGGGGAGCCGGCCGTCGGCAAAGGAGCTGGAGCACCTGATGGTGGCCCGGCACACTCCGGGAGTGCACGCCAAGCTCAAGAAGGCCTGCGTGGGCATAGCAGGCTGCGGCGGGCTGGGATCGACGGCGGCCATGGCGCTGGCGCGGGCGGGCATCGGAAAGCTGGTGATCGCCGACTTCGACGTGGTCGAGCCGTCGAACCTGAACCGACAGCAGTACTACGTCTCCCAGATCGGACAGCCCAAGGTCAGGGCCCTGGCACAAAACATCAGGAAGGCCAACCCCTTCGTCAGGATCGAGGCGCATTACCGCAGGGTGGCGGCCGAGAACGTCGCCAGCCTGTTCGGCAGGTGCCGCGTCATCATCGAGGCCTTCGACCGGGCCGACCAGAAGGAGATGCTGGCCGAGGCGGTGCTGTCCGGGCTGCCCGGCATCCCGCTGATATTGGGCAACGGCATGGCCGGCTGGGGAGGCAACAATCTGCTCAGGACCAGGCAGCTGGGCAGCCTTCACATCTGCGGTGACGAGTCCACCGAGGCCGGGCCGGGCCGGGGCCTGATGGCGCCCCGGGTGGGCGCGGCCGCCTGCCTGCAGGCCAACCAGGCCCTGGAGATACTGCTGGGGCCGGACCCGGCCATCGGCCAGGCCTCGGAAAGGGGCGAAGATCTGCCGCCCCGCCTGCCGTACCTGAGTAGAAAACCGAGGAAGCCGAGGCGGGCATGATCAAGGTCAACGGGCAGGAGCATCCCTGGCGGCCGGGGATGACGGCGCGGGACGTGCTGCGGGAGAAGAACTACGTGTTCCCCATGATCATCGTCAAGATAAACGAGCGGTTCGTGCACCACGACCGCTACGACGCAACCCCGGTCGAGGACGGCGACGACTTCTGGGCCATCCACCTGATAAGCGGCGGCTGAGGGACCGGATAATATGCCTATCTTGATATAGCATGCTGATAGACACCCACGGCCGGAAGATTACCTACCTGCGGGTCTCGGTCACCGACCGCTGCAACCTGCGCTGCCGCTACTGCATGCCCCGGGAGGGGGTGCCGCTGAGGGGGCACCGGGACATGCTCAGCTTCGAGGAGATCGAGACCATTGTCCGGGCGGCGGTGGAACTGGGGGTGCGCAAGGTGCGGCTGACCGGGGGCGAGCCGCTTCTGAGAAAGGACTTTCCCAAGCTGGTGGTGAAGCTGGCCAGCCTCCAGCGGCTGGACGACCTGGCCATGACCACCAACGGGGTCCTGTTCGCCCCGCTGGCCGGGAAGCTGAAGCAGGCCGGACTGAAGCGGGTTAACATCAGCCTGGACACCCTGAAGCCGGAGCGGTTCCGGGAAATGTCCGGCAGCGGCGACTGGGCCGGGGTGATCGAGGCGGTCGAGGCCGCTGTCAAGCACCGGTACCAACGGGTGAAGCTGAACGTGGTGGTGATCGCCGGGTACAACGACGACGAGGCCGGTGACTTCGTGCGCTTCGCCATGGAGAAGGGCGTCCACCTGCGCTTCATCGAGCTGATGCCGCTGGGCAACGACTTCTGGTCCCCGGACCGGGCCCTGGCCGGCGACGAGCTCAGGAAACGGGTGGAGCGGGAGGTCTCCCTGTCCCCGCTGCCGCAGGACGGGGTGGCCACCGAGTATCAGATAAAGGGCAGCCCGAGCACGGTGGGGTTCATCAACCCGCTGTCCCAACCCTTCTGCAGGACCTGCAACCGCCTGCGCCTTACGGCCGACGGCTTCCTCAGGCCCTGCCTGGCCGGGCAGTCCGAGATCAACCTGAGGGAGCCGGTGCGCCACGGCATGTCGGGGCCGGCCCTGCGGAGGCTGTTCTACGAGGCGCTGCGGCTCAAGGGCCAGGGCCACAGGTTCAACGGGGGGCGGCAGGAGTCCAACCGGCTGATGGCGGAGATCGGAGGCTGAAACGAAAATCCGAAATCCGAAATCCGAAATCCGAAAGAGGAGGCTGTCGCACCTGGACGCGCGGGGGCGGGCCAGGATGGTGGACGTCAGCGGGAAAAGCAGGACCCTGAGGGTGGCCGCGGCCCGGGGCAGGATATCCATGGGGCCCGGGACCCTGAGGCAGATCGAGGGCAATCGGATTTCCAAGGGCGACGTCCTGGCCGTGGCCAGGATAGCCGGCATCCAGGCGGCCAAGGGGGCCTCGGCGCTGATACCGCTATGCCATCCCATCGGGCTCACCAATGTGGAGCTGGACTTTAAGATCGACAGGGCCAAATCGGCAATCGAGGTCAGCAGCCGGGTCGTCTGCCGGGACCGGACCGGGGCCGAGATGGAGGCCCTGACGGCGGTGGCCGCCGCCTGCCTGACCGTCTACGACATGGCCAAGGCGGCCGACCGGGGGATGGTGATATCGGACATCCGCTTGATAGAGAAGAGGGGCGGCAGGAGCGGGAGGTGGGTCGCTCCCACCCTCGGTCCCTCCCCCAGGGGGAGAGGGAAGTAGTGGGAACGGTGGTGGCCGTCTGCCTCAGCGGGAAAAAAGGCGAGGTCAAGAAGCCGGTCGAATCCGCCTTCCTCAAGGCCGGGCACGGCATCGAGGGCGACGCCCACGCCGGGGACTGGCACCGCCAGGTGAGCCTGCTGGCCGAGGAGAGCGTGGACAGGATGCGGGGCAGGGGGGTTGACCTTGTGCCCGGAATCTTCGCCGAGAACCTGCTGATCAAGGGTTTGAACCTGGGGAGTTTGAGGGTTGGAGTGCTTTTGAAAGTCGGGGAGTCCGTCGTCCTGGAGGTCACCCAGATCGGCAAGGAGTGCCACCAGGGCTGCGCCATCAGGGAACAGGTGGGCGACTGCGTCATGCCGCGGGAGGGGGTGTTCGCCCGGGTGGTGGAGGGAGGCAGGGTAAAAAAAGGTGATGAGATATTCATACTATAGAAGTATCCTCTGGCTGGCCTTGATTTGCCTGTTACCCCTGGGCCGGGCCTATGCCGACAATCCTTGGTGGTTTGAGGCCAGGGCGGGGATGGAACCGTTCCGGCCATCGGAGTTCGGCGAGAGTCAATGGTGGCTGCATTACTCCCGGGGGACAATATTCGGCATGGCTGCCGGATGGGAGGCTCGCCAAGACATCTCGGTATGCCTTACGTTGATGGCAAGGGTGCGACAGTGCCAGGATTGGGTTGATAGTAATTCCTGGTTTTGGAATGTCATGGTTTACGACGGCAAGCCGGCGATTCTGAAGGAGGCCATGCTGGGCTCGCGATTGCATCTGAGGACTATCGGCCAGGGCGCTTACATGCAATATTCTATCGGCCTGCAGGAGGAGACGTTCGGGGAGATAGTCGGCGACAGTTATAACTGGGGTAGGACAATCTACCTGGGACAGGAAAAAATGCCGGAACGAACCAGGTACCGGCCCATCGGATGCGTCGGTTTGGGTTATGACCAAGGAGTCAAAGGCCGTTTTTACCTCGGGCTGGAAGGCAGTGTCTTACTGACATTTGACGAAGTGAACGCCATATATTCCATAGCAGCCAAGGTGGGATTTCTGGGCAAAGAAAGATGAAAGCCGCCGTCCTCACCGTCTCCGACAAGGGTTCCCGAGGCGAGCGGGCCGACACCTCCGGCCCGGCCGTTCGCCAAATGCTGGAGCCGATGGGGGCGGAGGTCGTCGCCGCCGACATCGTCCCCGACGAGCGCGAGGCGATCGCCGCCAAGCTCAGGCACTACGCCGACATCCTCAAGTGCGACCTGGTGTTCACCACCGGCGGCACCGGATTCTCGCCCCGCGACGTCACGCCCGAGGCCACCAGTGACGTCAGCGAACGGCCGGTGCCGGGCATCCCCGAGGCCATCCGGGCCAAAAGCCTGGAGAAGACGCCGATGGCCATGATCTCCCGGGCCGCGGCCGGCATCCGGGGGAAGACGCTGATCGTCAACCTGCCGGGGAGCGAGAGGGCGGCGCGGGAGTGCCTGGAGGTGATCCTGCCCGTCCTGAGGCACGCGGTGGAGGTGCTGGGGGGCGGGGGTCGCGAGTGCGGGAACCAGTCCGGTGAAAAATGAAACGTGAAAAGTGAAACGATAGGCTGATAGTAAGATGAGCAGCACAAGAAAAACTTCCGGGCACAGCCGCTGCGCCTTCTGCGGCAAGACGGTGGACGAGGTCACCCAGCTGATCGACGGCCGGGAGGCGGCCATCTGCGCCAACTGCGTCACCATCTGTTCCGACATCGTGGAGAAGGAGAAGCGCTACACCGGCTTCCCCACCAAGGACAGCCTGCCCAAGCCTGTGGAGATAAAGGGCGTGCTGGACCAGTACGTCATCGGGCAGGAGCGGGCCAAGAAGGCGCTGGCGGTCTCGGTCTACAACCACTACAAGAGGATCCTGTGCTTCGAGGGCGAGGGCGATGTGGAGCTGGACAAGAGCAACATCCTGCTGATCGGGCCCACCGGCACCGGCAAGACCCTGCTGGCCCAGACCCTGGCCCGCCTGCTCAAGGTGCCATTCGCCATCGCCGACGCCACCACCCTGACCGAGGCCGGCTACGTGGGCGAGGACGTGGAGAACATCCTGGTTAGGCTGCTGCAGTCGGCCAACTACGACCTGAAGAAGACCGAGATCGGCATCATCTACATCGACGAGATAGACAAGATAGCCCGCAAGTCGGAGAGCGCCTCCATCACCCGGGACGTCTCCGGCGAGGGGGTGCAGCAGGCGCTGCTGAAGATCCTGGAGGGGACGGTGGCCCACGTCCCGCCCCAGGGGGGGCGCAAGCACCCGGAGCAGCCGCTGATGCCGGTCAACACCCGCAACATCCTGTTCGTCTGCGGCGGGGCCTTCCACGGGCTGGAGAAGGTGATCGAGTCCCGCATCGGGGCCAGCACCCTGGGCTTCCGGGCCGAGATCAAGGACAAGGCCAGCTACCAGATCGGCGAGGTGCTGGCCCGGGTCCAGCCCGACGACCTGCTGAAGTTCGGGC
This sequence comes from bacterium UBP2_UBA4780, assembly GCA_002403115.1. Classification (GTDB taxonomy): domain Bacteria; phylum Edwardsbacteria; class AC1; order AC1; family EtOH8; genus UBA8901. Next base: position 5,020 of record DHHE01000081.1, read on the forward strand.
TGATACCGGAGCTGATCGGCCGGCTGCCGGTGATCTGCGCCCTGGACGACCTGGACCGGGAGTCGCTGGTGGAGATCCTGACCAGGCCCAAGCACGCCCTGGTCAAGCAGTACCAGACCTACTTCGGGATGGAGGGGGTGGAGCTGGAGTTCCTGCCCGAGGCCCTGGAGGCGGTGGCCGACGAGGCCCTGAAGCGCAAGACCGGGGCCCGGGGCCTGCGGGCGGTGCTGGAGGAGACCATGCTGGACATCATGTACCACCTGCCGTCCGAGAAGGGCGTCGCCAGGTGCGTCATCGGCCGGCCCACCATCATCGGGCGGCAGCCGCCGCAGTATATAATGAAGGACGCGGAGCAGGCGGCCTGAAGACCTCATTAATCGTTAACCGATGTCATCCCGAGGACACATCCTCGCCCTGCTGGCTGAGGGATGACATGACCCACCCTTCAGTTTGTCGGGCAAGTGGGCTTTCTCAGGGTGACAGATATCAGGATTAGTAAGCATGAAGTCGAATCAGAACATCTGCGTGGTGGGCGCCCAGTGGGGCGACGAGGGCAAGGGCAAGATCGTCGACCTGCTGGCGGGCGGGGTGGACATCGTGGCCCGCTACCAGGGCGGGGCCAACGCCGGGCACACGGTGCGGGTGGGCCGGCGCGAGTTCGTGCTGCACCTCATCCCTTCGGGCATAGTCCATCCCCGGGTCCAGTGCCTCATCGGCAACGGGGTGGTGATCGATCCCGGGAGCCTGCTGGAGGAGATGGCCCTGCTCAAGTCGCAGGGGATCAGGGTCCCGGGCCGGCTGAGGATAAGCGCCAACGCCCACCTGACCCTGCCCTACCACGTGGCGCTGGACAAGGCGCGCGAGGCCCGGCGCGACGGGGCCATCGGCACCACCCACCGCGGGATAGGCCCCACCTACGCCGACAAGGCGGCCCGGACCGGCATCACCGTCGGAGACCTGGCGGAGTCAGGGCTTTTCCGGGAGAAGCTGCGGCGGAACCTGGAGGAGAAGAACTTCCTGCTCAAGAATTACCACCGCCAGCGGCCGCTCAGCTATTCTAAAATACTAGAAACCTATGCGGAATACTCCAGGGCCCTGGCCCCCCTGGCCTGCGACGGGGCGGCCTGGCTGAACCGGATGATGGCCGCCGGCAGGCGGGTGCTGTTCGAGGGGGCCCAGGGGACCTTCCTGGACGTGGACTTCGGCACCTACCCCTTCGTCACCTCGTCCTCCACCATCGCCGGAGGGGCCTGCACCGGGCTGGGGGTGGGGCCGTCGGCCATCGGGGAAGTGGTCCTGGTGGCCAAGGCCTACACCACCCGGGTGGGCAACGGGCCGTTCCCCACCGAGTTCGACCAAGGGATGTCGGACCTGGTCCGGGCCAAGGCCGGCGACGAGTTCGGGCGGACCACCGGCCGGCCCCGGCGCTGCGGCTGGTTCGACGCCGCC
>DHHE01000147.1:0-4049 GCA_002403115.1 bacterium UBP2_UBA4780
TTCGAGGACGTCCTGCGGAGGTCCCTGGAGTACAACGGCCTCCAGGTGAGGCACGTCATGAACATCACCGACGTCGGCCACCTGGAGTCTGACGCCGACAGCGGCGAGGACAAGATGGAGAAGGGCTCGCGCCGCACCGGCAAGACCGCCTGGCAGATAGCCGAGGAGTACGCCCGGTCCTTCAAGGGGGATATCAACGACCTCAACATCAGGGAACCCCACGTCTGGTGCAAGGCCACCGAGCACATCCCCGAGCAGATCGGGATGATCGAGTGCCTCCGGGAGAAGGGCTTCACCTACCGCACCTCGGACGGCATCTACTTCGACTCGGCCAGGCTGCCGGGCTACGGGGCCCTCACCGGGCAGTCGGCCGCCGAGCTACGGGCCGGGGCCAGGGTGGACATGGGCGAGAAGCGCAGCCCCACCGACTTCGCCCTGTGGAAGTTCTCACCGCCCGACTCCAAGCGGCAGATGGAGTGGGACAGCCCCTGGGGCAAGGGATTCCCCGGCTGGCACATCGAGTGCTCGGCCATGGCCGCCAAGTACCTGGGCCGCCTGTTCGACATCCACTGCGGGGGCGAGGACGCCATCGCCGTCCACCACACCAACGAGATCGCACAGACACAGGCCTGCTACGGCACCACCCTGGCCAACTACTGGATGCACGGCACCTTCCTGCAGCTGGGCGACGAGAAGATGGCCAAGTCGTCCGGCGATTTCATCAGGCTGGAGACCCTCAAGGGGAAGGGCTTCTGGCCGCTGGCCTACCGCTACTTCTGCCTGATGGGCCACTACCGGTCCCAGCTGAAGTTCACCTGGGAGTCGCTGACCGGCGCCCAGCGGGCATTGGAGAATCTGCACAACGAGGTCAAGGAGATCGCCAGGGTCTCGGGCGGCCAGGCCGAGGATAAACTGGACCGGGACAGCCGACAGAAATTCCTGGGGTCCATCAACGACGACCTGAACATGCCGCAGGCGATGGCGACTGTCTGGGAGATAGTCAGGAACGCAGGCATGTCCCCGGGGCAGAAGCTGGCCCTGCTGTTCGATTTCGACCAGGTGCTTGGCCTCAGGTTGCCCAACGTTGGGCACGACATTTACATACCACCTGAAGTTAATAATTTGGTTGAACAAAGGGAAAGGGCCAGGCAGGCCAGGGAGTGGGGTGAATCCGACCGGCTGCGGGCCGCGATCCTCGAGCAGGGCTTCGTGGTGGAGGACACGCCGCACGGGCAGAAGGTCAGGGCCAGGAGGTTCGGCGAATAGGATAGTGGGGGCGCGGGCGGAAGCCGCGCCCCCTTGCGATTATCGAAGATGCAAGGAGACTTATGGGCGGCTGGAAGCGCCCGTTGTCATACGATATCATGCCGCGGGAGCCGTTCCACCGGCTGGCCGGCAGCTTGAGGGAGATCGGCTACTGCCCGGAGCGGGCTGCGGAGTGCCTGGCTCTGGGCGGCACTGACGAGCTGTACCCCCTCGACTACCGCTACCTGCCGCGCTGGGACGACCTGCTGAGCCAACGGCCCGACGATCTCTCCCAGGCCGTCCGCCTGCTTCTATTGGGGCTTCCGGTCGAGACGGCCCGAATCAAAGAATCGCTGGGGAGCGAGCAAACAGGCTTCCTGATCGGGACCGGACTGGCATTCGAATCGGGGGGGATGCTGCACCCCAGGCTTTCGATAGTTCCCTTCGAGGACCTGCTGGTGGCCACCGACCGGCTTTTCATGAACGCGGACCCGGAGAGCGCCGAGCCGGGGCTGTCGTCCGACAACTGCGTCTGGCGGCTGGACCGGACCACGCTGCTGATGTCCCGGAAGATGAGGAGGGATGTCACCGGGGATGTCCTGGAACTGGGCTGCGGGTCGGGTGTCCTTTCCCTTTTAACCGCAAAGGCCTGTCCTGAGCATGGCCGAAGGAGCGCAAAACATGTCACCGGGGTGGACATCAACCCCAGGGCGGTCAACGTGGCCGGGTTCAACGCCCGGCTGAACGGGGCGGAAAACGTCGAGTTCCTGCAGGGCGGCCTGTACGCTCCAGCCAAAGGGAAACGGTTCGACTATATCTTCTCCAATCCCCCCTCGGCGCCGGGGCTGGTGCGCGCCTGGAACCGTGAGGGCGGGGCCACCGGACGGGAGATGGTCGAGGAGATGCTGAAGGGGGTGGGCGGGCATCTGAAGCCGGGCGGCGTCTTCCAGACCACCATGCATTTCGGCTATCGGGAAAAAGGGGACATAGGATCCTGGGCCGGGAACCTTGCGGGCTCCGGTCGTCACGAGATCACGTACGATCTTCTGGGCGAGGAGGAGGACGCCGAAACCTTCGCCCTGCGGGAGGCCTGGCAGAAGGCCGGGCCCCGGGATTACGGGCTTTACCTGCGGACCTACCGCCAATACTCGGAGAATCTCGGCAAGGCGGGGATGGCCCGGCTATGCTTCGGGCTTTTGACGGCCGAAGGCCGGTGACAGGGAACGGGGCCTCGGTGCATTCCAGGTGTCATAGAAAGGCCTAAAAGGGAGGTACGGACATGGAACGACTCTCCATTCCAAGCCGGGGACGGGTTTCGGCCCTGGCGGCGTTGCTAATGCTATTTATTTATGGCATAGAAGCGGCGGCGGAACCCGTCCCCTCCGCCGGGGAGAAGGTCAGGGTCGGCATCTATCAGAACTGCCCCAAGGTCTTCTGGGGCGGGGACGGGAAACCTCAGGGCATCTACGTCGACCTGGTCGATGAGATAGCCCGGGCCGAGGGCTGGAGGATCGAGTACGTCAAGGGGGAGTGGGACGAGAACCTGAAGAGGCTGGAGGCGGGCGAGCTGGACCTGATGGTGGACGTCACCTATTCGGAGGAGCGGGAGAGAAGGTACGACCTCAACAAGATCTCCGTCATCGAGTCCTGGCTGCAGGTGTTCACCCTTGGGGACAAGCGGGTGGAGAGGGTGCAGGATCTGGACGGAAAGAGGATAGCGGTCCTGGTGGGGTCGGTCCAGGCGGAATACCTCGACCGGGAGGTCGGGAACATGTTCAACATCAGGTACACGATCAAGAACTATCCGGATTATTCCGGCACCGTCGAGGCCCTGAAGAAGGGGGAGGCCGACCTGATCGTGGCCACCAGGTTCTTCTACTTCTCCGACCTCAGGGACAAGGAGATAGTGCCGACCCCGGTGCTGTTCCGGCCCGGCTCGGTCTTCTTCGCCTTCCCCAAGGGCCGGAAGGCCGGCCTTATCGACGCCGTCGACCGCAACCTGTCGCGCCTGAAGAACGACCCGGGGTCGGCCTACTACCGCTCCCTGTACCACTGGCTGGGAGAGCGGCCGCAGCCGTTCATCCCCCGGAGGGTGAAGTACCTGATCGCGGCGGCCATCGGGCTGCTGGTGTTGATAGGAGTTTTCGCCGTCCTCCTGAAGCTGGAGGTCAACGCCAAGACCGGGGCCATCCGCGCCTCCGAGGACAAGTACCGCAAGATCTACGAGGGCATCGCCGAGGGCGTCTACCGCACCTCCCCGGAGGGGCGGGTGCTGATGGCCAACCCGGCCCTGGTGAGGCAGCTGGGCTACCGTGACCTGGAGCACCTCCGGGACCTGGACGTCAGCCGCGAGGGGTACATCGACCCAGCGGCGCGCGACGAGTTCAGGAGGCGCATCGAGCGCGACGGGGAGGTGCGCGATTTCACCAGCACCTGGCGGCGGCTGGACGGCACCGAGCTGATCGTCAGCGAGAACGCCCGGGCGGTCAGGGACGGACAGGGGAAAGTGATGTACTACGAGGGCACCATCGAGGACATCACCGAGAGGACCAGGGCCGATCTGGCCCTGCTGGACGAGAAGAACAAGCTGGCCCGGCTGTTCGACATCAGCCTCGACGTGGCCCGGGCCGGCACGGTGCAGGAGATGCTGGACCGGACCGCGGGCGGCCTGAACGACCTGGGCCTTTTCGGCCGGATGGTGCTGATCATCAAGGACCGGCAGGGGAGGAACGAGCGTCTCTGCCACTTCGGCCTCAGCGACGACGACCTGCTGATGGTCAGGCGGGCTCCCCCCGCCCCGCCCC
>DHHE01000147.1:4087-17912 GCA_002403115.1 bacterium UBP2_UBA4780
CACGAGGGCGGCAAGCCGGGCGGGGACTGGCGGCCCGGCGACAGCCTGGTGATCCCCCTGACGGCCAAAAGCGGGATGATCGGGTACCTGGCCGCCCTGGACCCTGCCGACGGCCGGGTGCCGACGGTGGAGATCGTCAGGCTGCTGGAGCTTTACGCCAACCAGGCGGCCACCGCCATCGACAACCTTCGCCTGTACAACGATCTGGAGGTCAGTTACTACGACACCCTGCGGGCCTTCGTGGCCGCCATGGAGGCCAAGGACCCCTACACCAAGGGCCATTCCGAGAACGTCCAGCGCTTCGCCGTCATGCTGGCCAGGCACCTGGGACTGGCCGAGGACCGGATAAAGCTGATCAGCCACAGCGCCCTGCTGCACGACATCGGCAAGCTGGGCGTCAGCGAGAGCATCCTGATCAAGCCGGACACGCTCACCGAGGCCGAATACGAGGAGGTGAAACGGCACCCGCTGGCCGGAAGCCAGATGGTGGCCCGGATCGAGAACCTGGTGGAAAGCGCCCCCATCATCCATTCGCACCACGAGTACTTCGACGGCAACGGCTACCCCGAGGGCATATCGGGGAGCCGGATACCGCTGGAGTCCCGGATCATCGCGGTGGCCGACGCCTTCGAGGCCATGACCTCGGACCGTCCCTACCGCAAGGCTTTCCCCAGCGCCGAAGCCATCAAGAGGCTGCGGGAGTTTTCCGGACGGCAGTTCGACCAGGCGGTGGTCGAGGCCTTCGTCGAGATCTCGGAGCAGCTGGCCGGGGAGAGGTGAGGCGACGTATCTCCTTCACCGGAGGGGGCAAGGCCTTCAGACTTCTTGCTGACCGCCGAGCCCCCTCTCCAGAGGGGACGCAGCAAAAAGGCCGCCCCCGGGCGGCCTTCGCCGTCGGCCCCGGTCGTATGCCCGTGCGCCGGTTATTTCTTGACAACCGCTGGCAATATGCTGTAAAATCACAGGGTTAGGGCTTTCCGGCCGCGAATATAATTACGGAGGATATAGCATGTCAGGCCATTCCAAATGGGCCACCATCAAGCGCAAGAAGTCGGTCACTGACGCCGCCCGGGGTCGGGTGTTCACCCGGCTGATCAAGGAGATCTCCATCGCCGCCAAGCACGGGGGCGGCGACCCGGCGGGCAACCCCAGGCTGAGGACGGCCATCCTGGCGGCCAAGGGGGCAAACATGCCGGCCGACAACATCGACCGGGCCATCAAGAAGGGCACCGGCGAGCTGGAGGGGGTCCACTACGAGGAGATCACCTACGAGGGCTACGGACCCAGCGGGGTGGCCATCCTGGTGGACACGGTCACCGACAACAAGAACCGGACCGCGGCCGAGCTGCGCAACATCTTCACCAAGCACGGCGGCAACATGGGCTCCCAGGGCTGCGTGGCCTGGATGTTCGCTCCCAAGGGCCTGATCACGGTGGAGGCCGGCAAGACCGACGAGGACACCCTGATGTCCGTGGCCCTGGACGCCGGGGCCGAGGACATCAAGTCCGATGACGGCGCTTTCGAGGTGGTGACCCCGCCCGGAGCTTTCGAGGCGGTCAAGAAGGCCCTGGAGGAGAGCAAGATCCCCACGGCCTCGGCCGAACTGACCAAGATCCCTCAGAACACGGTCAAGATGGACGCCTCCCACGCGGCCACCATGCTCAAGCTGATGGACGCGGTCGAGGACTTCGAGGACACCCAGAAGGTCTACGCCAATTTTGACATCCCGGCGGAGGTGCTGGCCAAGCTGGAGGCCGGCAAGTGACGGCACGGCCCCCTTCCGGTCTTTGCGAGAAAAGCCCCCTGCCCGCCAAACGAAGCAATCCGGTGCTGGTGGGGATTGCTTCATCCCGGGGGCAAAGGAGGCGGCTCGCTATGACTGTCGGAAAAGTGGTATGGTTATCCTCGGCATCGACCCCGGCAGCCTGACCACCGGCTATGGCGTCATCCGTTTGGAGGGGGCCAGCCACCGGGTGGCGGCCCTCGGGTGCCTGACGGCCCGGGCCGGGGCATCCCTGTCGGTGAGGCTCAGGGTCATTCACGAGGGTCTGGCATCGGTGCTGGAGCAATACCGGCCCCAGGAGGCGGCGGTGGAGACCACCTTCTACGGGAAGAACGTCCGCAGCGCCCTGGTGATGGGGCACGCCCGCGGCGTCTGCCTGCTGGCCCTGGAGCAGGCCGGCTGCCGCCTGTACGAATACTCGCCCCTGGAGGTCAAGAAGGCGGTGGTGGGGCGTGGCCAGGCCGACAAGCGGCAGGTGGCCTTCATGGTGCGCGCCCTGCTGGGCCTGCGGGCCACGCCCCCGCCGGACGCGGCCGACGCCCTGGCGGCGGCCCTGTGCCACCTTCAGAAGAGGCGGGCGGCCAGGATGATCGGAGGGAAGGAGTGATGGCATGAAATGGTTCCTGCTGGCGGCGGCCGCGGCCTTGACGGCCTTCGGGTCCGCTGAATCGGGCGCCCAGTCGAATCGCGAGAGGGCCGAGGAGCATTTCCGGGAGGCGGCCCGGCTGATGCGGATGGGCAGCCACCAGGCGGCCGTGGCCCTGCTGGACTCGGCCGTCATGCTGGACCCGGCGATGGCCCAGGCCTACAGCAGCCGTGGCACGGCCTACAAGATGCTGGGCAGGAATGAATCGGCCCTGGCGGACTATTCCCGGGCCATCGAGCTGGAGCCGAAGTACGCCGACGGCTACTACAACCGCGGCCACGTCCACAACCTGATGAACGACTACCAGCAGGCCATCAACGACTTCACCCGGGGGATCGGGCTCGACCCCGGGAACCCGGACGCCTACAACCAGAGGGGGGTCTTCTACCTGGGCTTCGGCAACGAGGAGGCGGCCCTGGCGGACTTCGCCAAGGCCCTGGAGCTGGACCCGGACCTGGCCCCGGCCTACCTCAACCGGGGCAACGTCCATTTCGGCATGGACAACTTCCGGGCGGCCATCGAAGACTACACCAGGTCGCTGGCCCTGAACGCCAAGCAGCCCGAGGCCCACTACCAGCGGGGCCTGGCCCACGACATGCTCAACGAGATGGACAAGGCGCTGGACGACATGATCACCGCCTCCACCCTGGGGTCGGCCGGAGCCCAGGAATGGCTGGACCGGCACGAGCCCAAGGCGCCGAAAACCCCGGAAAAAAAGCCGGCCCCGGCCAAGAAGAAGGCCAGGGGGCAGAGGTAACCCTTCCTGAAACCGTAGATGTACCATCACATCAAGGGAACGCTGGTTTCAAAGAACCCGGCCGAGGCGGTCATCGAGGCCGGCGGGGTGGGCTACCTGCTGCGCATCTCGCTGAACACCTACCAGGCCCTGCCCGAGGCCGGCAACCAGACCCGGCTGCTGTGCCACCTCCACGTCAAGGAGGACGCCCACCAGCTCTACGGCTTCGCCGCCGAGCGGGAGCGACAGGCCTTCCGGATCATGATCGGCATCTCCGGCGTCGGGCCCAAGCTGGCCATGACCGTCCTCTCCAGGCTGTCGCCCCACGACCTGGAGCAGGCGGTGGCCCAGCAGGACATGACCATGCTGACGTCCATCTCCGGCGTCGGCCGGAAGACGGCCGAGCGGCTGCTGATAGAGCTCAAGGGCAGGCTGGCCGAGGCTGTGGTCGACGGTCTGCCGGCCGTCAAGGGCCAGGCCGCGCCCGGCGACCCGGCGGCCGAGGCCCTGATGACGCTGGGGCTGAGCCTGCCGGAGGCCCGGTCGGCGGTGGAGCGGGCCCGGTCAAAGCTGGGAGCGGGGGCCGATATCGGCCAGCTGGTCCGCGAGGCGCTGAAACAAGCGAAGTGAAGAGAGAGTAACCCGAAACACGGAGGGAACGATGTCCTTGATCATGACTGCTGCGCTGTTGGCGCTGCTGGGCCAGACGGCCGAGATGGCTCTTTACCATGACGGTTTTCCCACCGTGGCCACCGGCAGCATCAACGTCGAGGTGCGCAGCCTGGACGGGATAAGGAAGCAGATGCAGGAGCTGGTCCGGTCCGACTCGGCCGTTTCCAAGAGCTACTCCGAGTACACGAACAACAGGGGCAAGAGATCGCTCAACGCCTCCTACGAGGTGACGAAGTCCTCGGCCATCCCGTTCATGGACGAAATAGGAAGGATGGGGAGGGTCCAGAACCGCAACTACTCGGACACCTACAACCCCGGGCAGAACATTGCCGCCTACCAGCGGAAGCTGGGGGCCTACCGTCAGCACCTCAAGAGGCTGCTGGCCGCTCCCGGGGCCGACCCGGACATCGTCTCCCTGCTGGACCAGCAGATCCAGTCGCTGGAGAGCCAGATCGAGTCCATGAAGCGCAGCCTTGCCTCGGCCGGGGACAGGGCCACCATCAGCGTGCAGGTGAGCGAGAGCGGCTACAATCAACCCAGCTCGCTTCCGTCCAAGCCGGTGAAGCTCCTGGCCATCGCCGGGCTGGTGGTGCTGCTGCTGGGCCTGCTGATCGGGCTGCTGGCGGGCAGGCTGGCGGGGAGGGGCGGGGGGACATCGCCATCGGCCGCGGCATGATAGCGTTGAAGCAAAATTGACGTTAGTCCCGTCTCGTTCCGGCATGATAAAACCTTCAGACATATACCGGCTATACCCCAAAATAGACACCTCCGAGTATTTCCGGGAGTTCCGCTTCCGCGAATACCTCAGGTTCGACCTTTCCAAGCTGGGCGGCGACCTCTGGGGCGGGCTGACCTCGGCGGTGGTGGCCCTGCCCCTGGCTCTGGGTTTCGGCATCCTGGCAACCAACGGCGACCCCCGGGGGGCGGTGGCCGGCCTCTACGGGGCCATCTTCACCGGGATCCTGGCCTCGCTGTTCGGAGGCACCCCCCAGCAGATCACCGGGCCCACCGGTGGCATGACGGTCGTCCTCACCCAGGTCTTCGTCGAGGTCAGCCGCACGGCCGGATACCAGCAGGCTCTGGGAGCCCTGCTCTTGGCCTGTCTGATCGCCGGGCTCATCCAGATCGCCTTCGGGCTTTTCAAGCTGGGGCGGCTGGTGTCGTACGTCCCGCTGCCGGTGATCACCGGGTTCACCAACGGCATCGCCATTCTGATATTCTGGCAGCAGCTGGGCGCCTTCTCGGCCGCGCCGCTGGTGGGACTGGCGACGGTGGCGGCCATCGTGGCCGCCTCGGCGCTGGGAAAGTCCCTGCCCAAGCTGTTCATCGGCCTGGTGGTCGGCACCTTGGCGGCGGCGCTCATCGGCAGCCGGTGGGACGCGCTGCTGTACGGGTTGGACTGGAAGTCACTGGCCATCGTCAAGCACGATGCCCTGAAGCTGGTGGGGACCATCCCCGGCAGCCTGCAGGCGCCCCAGTGGCCGAGGGCCTCGTGGGAGGCCTGGCACCGGGCCATTCCGGCCGGCTTCACCATCGCCATCCTGGGCTGCCTGGAGACGATGCTGTCCAGCGTGGTGGTGGACTCGGCCACCAACACCGAACACAACAGCAACCGGGAGCTGGTGGGGCAGGGCATCGGCAACACCGCGGCCGCGCTGTTCGGAGGCATCGCCGGCACCGGGGCCATCGTCCGCACCATGATCAACATCCGCTCCGGCGGTGTCACCAGGCTGTCCGGTGTGTTCTGCGGTCTGGTGCTCCTGGCGGCGGTGCTTTTCCTGGGGAGGCTGGCCGGGGCCATCCCGCTGGCGGCCTTGTCCGGGGTTCTGATGATGGCGGCCTGGGGCATGTTCGAGTGGGAGCCGCTGAGAATGATGGGGCGGGTGCCGGCCTCGGACACACTGGTGATGCTGACCACCATGCTGGTGACCGTGTTCTCGGACCTGATCTCGGCGGTGCTCATCGGCATGGTCCTAGCGGCGGTTCTCTTCGTCCACCGCATGAGCCGGCTGGGGATGCTGGCCGAGCCGGAGCACGAACTGGCGAAGCTGCCGGAGCCGGTCCGGGAGCTGATGCGCAAGCACCGGATCTCCGTATGCTCGGTGGAGGGACCGCTGTTCTTCGGGGCGGTGAAGACTTTCTCCAAGGAGATCACCCAGTCCTCGCCCAACATCCTGATATTGGACATGAAGGGCGTTCCGGTGATCGACCTCTCGGGCGCCCAGGCCATCGGCAACGTGGTGAGCCGGATGAAGGCCCGGGGCAAGCGGGTGCTCATTTCCGGCATGCGGCAGGAGGCCAGGAAGGTGCTGCACCGGATGGGCATCGTCCAGACGATAGGGGCCGACAGCTTCCCGGACGACCTGGCCAAGGCGGCCGACTACGCCCTCTCCCTGGCCCAGGACCGCCCGCCCAGCCTGGCAGACTACTTCAAGGACGACCTGGTGCTGCTGGACGCCGAGGCCGGCTCCAAAAAGGAGCTCTTCGAGACGGTCACCGGTCTGGCGGTGGACAAGGGCTACGTCCACGACGGACGGGCATTCCTGGAGAATTTATGGAAACGGGAGCAGGACTCGCCCACCAGCCTGGGCCACGGCGTGGCCATCCCCCACTCGCGCTCCGGGGCGGCCAGCGACGAGGTGGTGGTGGCCTTCGTCAGGCTCAGGCGCCCCATACCCGACTATATCGGAATAGACGGCAAACCAGTTGAACTGGTATTGATGATATCCGCCGGTGACAACGTGCAGGGGTATCTTCGCGTCCTCAAGCTGATCACCATGGCGGTTGGGAGGGAGGAGGACCGAAGGAGGCTGCTGGAGGCGGAGACGGTGGGGCAGGTGCTGGAGGTGTTCGGGTCGGTCAAGGAGTGAGGATATCAACCGCAGAGGGCGCGGAGAAAATATAGTGCCTATTCGTTAGAATTGTCACACAACTTATGGACGATCATATAAAGCTGACCGTGCCCGAGCCCCTGGAGGGCGACCTCGAGTTCGACTCCTCGGTCCGTCCCGGCACCTTCGACGAGTTCGTGGGCCAGGACCGGGCCAAGGAGAATCTCGGCATCTTCATCCAGGCGGCCCGGGGGCGGGGCGAGGCCATCGACCACATGCTGTTCTGCGGGCCGCCGGGGCTGGGCAAGACCACCCTGGCCCACATCGTGGCCCGGGAGATGGGGGTCCAGATCAAGGCCACCACCGGCCCGGTGCTGGAGCGCCCGGCCGACCTGGCCGGCCTGCTGACCAACCTGGCCGAGCGCGACGTGCTGTTCATCGACGAGATCCACCGCATCAACCGGACGGTGGAGGAGTACATCTATCCGGCCATGGAGGACTTCTGCCTGGACATCATGATCGACCGGGGCCCCAGCGCTAGGTCGGTCCGCCTCAACCTTCCGCGCTTCACCCTGATCGGGGCCACCACCCGGGCGGGGCTCCTGACCGCGCCCATGCGTGCCCGCTTCGGCATGGTCAACCGGCTGGACTACTACAATCCCGGCGACCTGGAAAAGATAGTCCAGCGCTCGGCCAGGATAATGAACGTCCTGATCGACCAGGGCGGGGCCGGGGAGATCGCCAAACGCTCCCGGGGGACGCCCCGGGTGGCCAACCGGCTGCTGCGGCGGGTGCGGGACTTTGCCCAGGTGGAGGGCGACGGGACGGTCAACCGGGAGATCGCCCAAAAATCCCTGCTGCGCCTGCAGGTGGACGAGCTGGGGCTGGACGAGATGGACAAGAGGATACTGGAGGCCATCGTCAAGAAGTTCAACGGCGGGCCGGTGGGCCTGAACACCCTGGCGGTGGCCGTCGGCGAGGAGCCGGACACGGTGGAGGAGGTCTACGAGCCGTACCTCATCCAGGAGGGCTTCCTGATGCGCACCCCGCGGGGCCGCGAGGCCACCGAGAAGGCCTACAGGCACCTGGGGCTGGCATGGAGCAGGGACGGGCAGACGAGGTTAATCTGATTTTATACGGTGTCATCCCTGTGAAAACAGGGATCCAGGATAGGCATAAATCATTAATCTGGATTCCCATCGGAGTTTACACTGAACCCTTCATGCCCTTCAGGGCGGGCTTCGTGAATGTGCGGGAATGACAAGGCAGTAAAAAGGAAAAGTGCATGGCTAAGAAGATCGGCCTGGCTCTCTCCGGGGGCGTCGGCTACTGCATGGCTCACATCGGCGTCTTCCAGGCGCTGGAGAAGGCAGGGATCAGGCCGGACATGTTGGCCGGGACCTCGGGCGGGGCGCTGATAGGCGCCCTCTACGCCTCGGGCATAAAGCCCGACCGCTTGGAGGAGATAGCCAAAAACATCAAGTGGCCGAGCCTCATGGGACTGGGCTTGATCCTCAAGGGCCTGGCGTCCTCCAAGCCCATCGAGGACCTGGTCAACGAGCTTTTAGGCAGGGACCGGCGCTTCGCCGACCTCAGCACCCCCATGCTGGTGACCGCGGTGGACCTGATATCCGAGGAGAAGGTCGTCTTCCCGGAGAAGGACTCGGACACGGTGGCCCTGCCGGTGCGGGCCTCGTGCAGCCTGCCCATGGTCTTCTCCCCGGTGAAGCACGGGGAGAAGCTCCTGGTGGACGGGGGGATGCTGGTGCAGCTGCCGACGCTGGAGCTCAAGGAGAAGGGGATGGAGTTCGTCATCGGTGTCACCTTCCTGCGCAACCGGACCGTCCCCGGAAACATCTTCGAGGTCACCCTGCGAACCCTGTCCATCGCCAACAAGGAGAGGCTGGAGAAGCAGCGGCAGGCGGCCGACTTGCTGATAGAAATCAACGTGGGGCAGACCAGCCGCTGGGACCTGCAGGCGGCCGCGGACTTCATCAAGATCGGCAGGATGGCGGCCGAGGACGCCCTGAAGCGAAGCCAGGAAAAGATCCGAGCGGTGCTGGGCGGGTGAGGACGTGGGAGAAAAACCGAAAATAGGATTAGCCCTGTCGGGAGGGGTCGGCTATTGCCTGGCCCACATCGGAGTTCTTAAAGCGCTGGAAGAAGAAAGCATAGCAATCGATTGCCTGGCTGGAACATCCGGCGGCGCCCTGATAGGATGCCTCTATGCCTCCGGAATCAAGGCGGACAGGCTGGAGCAGATCGCCCAGGAGATATCCTGGGCCAGGCTGATGGCCCCGACCCTGGTGATAAAGAACAAGGGGCTGGTCTCATCCGAGCCCATCGAGAAGCTGGTGGACGAGCTGATCGGCAAGGATAGGAGATTTTCCGAGCTGAAGCTGCCCCTGTCGGTTGTGGCGGTGGACCTGATATCGGGAAGCGAGGTGGTGTTCCCCCAAAGCGACGAAGACCTGATCGCCCCGGCGGTCCGGGCCTCGTGCTCGGTGCCGGTGGTCTACGCCCCGGTTAAGATGGGCGACTGGCTGCTATCCGACGGCGGCATCAAGGCGCCGCTGCCGGTCGAGGCGCTCAAGCGCTGCGGTGTCGACTTGATCATCGGGGTGGCATTCGAGCCGGGGCGCTACGAGCCCACCAATCTTTTCGAGATAGGAAACCGCTCAATGCTGCTGGCCAGCGAGAGCCTGCTGGAGCTTTACGAGAACGAGCTGGACGTGCTGGTCAAGGTCAAGACCGGCGAGGTGGTTTCCTGGGACTTCTCCGCCGCCCAGTCCCTGATCGAGGTCGGCTACCAGGCGGCCAGGGAGAAGCTGGGCCGGATCCGGGAGCGGGTGGCGGGGCGGAAAGCCGATGCCTGATCCATACCAATCGCCAACAGTCATTGCGAGCCGGTCTACGCGCCGGACAAGCGAAGCAATCCAGGGAATAGTCTGGGATCGCTTCGGGGCCGCGGCGGTGAAGCCGGGCTCGCAATGACGCAAACACACTCCGTATGATTATAAGCATTCTCCTCGTCGTAATTACCATACTAATGGCCGCCGGGCTGTTCCTGCTGTGGTACGGCCTGGGCCGGCAGCTCCGCGAGCTGCGCGAGGCCCAGCGCAACGACCAGGCCATGGCCATGATGTCCCAGTGGATGCAGGACACCCGGGCCTCGCTCGACGGCCGGCTGGCCGAGAGCCGCCAGGCGCTGGACTCGCGCCTGGCCGAGGTCGACCGCAAGCTGGGAACGTCCATGGACACGGTTTCCCAGCGGCTGGAGTCCAACACCAAGTCGATAAACGAGCGGCTGGACGGGGCCGCCCGGGTCATCGGCGACGTCAACAAGCAGCTGGGGACGCTGTCGAAGACCGCCGAGAACATGCAGGAGGTGGGCAAGAACATCTCCTCGCTGCAGGACATCCTGCGCTCCCCCAAGTTGCGCGGCGGCATGGGCGAGTTCTTCCTGGGCGATCTGCTGGGACAGATATTGCCGCCCCAGCACTACCAGCTGCAATACGCCTTCGGCAGCGGGGAGAAGGTGGACGCCGTCGTCAAGCTCTCGGGCCGGCTGGTGCCGGTCGACGCCAAGTTCCCCCTGGAGAACTTCCGGAGGATGGTGGAGACCCAGGCTGACGATGAGCGGAAAAAGCACCGCCGGGAGTTCGTCCGCGACGTCAAGAAGCACGTGGACGCCATCGCCAAGAAGTACATCCTTCCGGACGAGGGCACCTTCGACTTCGCCCTGATGTACATCCCGGCCGAGAACGTCTATTACGAGACCATCATCAAGGACGAGGCCTTCGGCGAGGACAAGTCGATCGCCAACTACGCCATAGAGAACCGCGTCATCCCGGTTTCGCCCAACTCGTTCTACGCCTATCTGCAGGCCATCGTGCTGGGGTTGCGCGGCATGAGGGTGGAGGAGCGGGCCCAGGAGATCATCGATTCGCTGTCGCAGCTGACCGGCGACCTGGTCAAATTCCGGAACGAATTCGACACGGTCGGCACCCACCTAACCAACGCCGGCAAGAAGTACGACGAGGCCGAGAAGCGGCTGACCAAGTTCGAGGGCCGGCTGGAGGGGGTGGAGGGCCGGCAGCTGGGGGCGGGGGGCGCGCCCGGGGAGATCGGGCAGTGAACGCCGACGCCCTTCTCGGGCTGCTGCACGGGCTGCGGGAGTACCTGCCGCTGCTGATCTTTCTGGTCGTCCTGCCGGCAACCATGTACGTCAGCTACCGCAGCCGGAAGGCCAGCGCCGGGAAACTGAGTGAGCTGGCGGCCAAGCTGGGCCTCCAATACCAGGGGCCGGAGCAGAGCGGGGCGCTGGAGACGGCCTTCAATCAGAAGACGGCCTCCCGCCAAGGCGGCGACCGGATGCGGGCCGAACAGTCCTTCCGCAGGATGGAGCAGAGCGGTTTCCTGAAATCGCTGCTGACGCTGGCCCAGCCCCTGGCGATCTCCGGCAGGTACAACGGCTTTCAGGCGGAGATAAGGCTGGTGAAACAGAACAAGAAGAGCTTCACCGAAACCAGGGCTTTTTTCAGCGAGCCGCTGGGCCTGGGCCTGAAGATCGAGCGCTCCGGATTCTGGGGCAAAAGCCTGTCGCTGAACAGGGACGCCAGGATCGAATCGGGCAACGCCGAGCTGGACAAGATGGTGGCTATCCGGGCCGGAGACGGCATGAAGGCCAGGTACATCGCCCGTAATCTCCAGGCCCAGACGGCCCTGCTGGAGCTTTTCAGGTACAAGGGCGCCGAGTTCACCGACCAGGGGGCCGTCGTGCGCCAGGACGGACATCAGACCGACTACGCCAAGGCCAAAAAGCTTCTGGACGATATGACCCGGGCCATGCTGGCCGCGGCCGCGACATTGGGCAGGGACAAAAACGCCAGGGAAGAATCGTACTAAAAAACGACGAGAGGATGAAGCCATGAGAACCACAGCCATCCTGGCCGCCCTGATGGCGGCCGCATCGGCGGCCGCGGCCCAGACCGGCCAGCCGCTGTTCCACATCGAGCGCACCATGAACGCCAACAAGCTCTACTACGAGGCCAACGTCGGGACCGACGGAAAGATCGACCCCAAGGACCCGGTCAGGGCCTACTGGATCATGTGGGCCAAGGACCCCAGCGGCAAAACCACCGAGGGCTTGAATCTTATAGAGCGGACCAAGGTCTACGGGTTCAACGTGTTGCCGGACAAGTCGGGCAAGCACCATAACATGGCCCTCAAGCCATTCAAGGAGAGGCTGATCAAGGTCTACCTGGCCGAGGGCAAGGCCAGGGCCGAGATGATCATCGACGGCCGGCCGTCGTACTTCTCCAGGATGCACATCTTCTCCAAGGGCAACTCCAAGCCGGACTCCATCAAGCTCCATGGGACCGACGTCGAGCTGGGGACAAAGACCTACGAGCTGTTCATACCCAAAAAGGACTGACTGTACGTTAAACGTTGAACGTACAACGTTAAACGTAAGAATGAAAGTCGGCTACTGCGCCATCGCCGGCCGGCCCAACGCCGGCAAATCGACCCTGCTCAACGCCTTCCTGGGCGTCAAGCTGGCCGCGGTCAGCCGCCGGCCGCAGACCACCCGGGCCAAGGTGCTGGGGGTGGACAGCGGGCCGGAGCACCAGATCGTCTTCCTGGACACCCCCGGCCTGCTGGAGCCGCGGTACCTGATGCAGAGGAACCTGCTGAAGATCGCCCAGTCAAGCATCAGGGAAGCCGACGTCCAGCTATACCTCATCGATGCCGGCAAGGGGTTTAAGGAAGAGGACCCGGGCTTCCTGGCGAAGCAGAACAGGAAGAAGACCATCATCGTCCTCAACAAGATGGATCTGGTGACCAAGGAGCGCCTGCTGCCGCTGATCGCCGAGGTCAGCGGGAAAACCGGCATCGACGAGATATATCCGGTGTCCGCCCTGCGGAAGTTCGGGCTGGACATGCTCAGGCAGGGGATCATCGCCAAACTGCCCGAGGGCAAGCCTTTCTACGACCCGGAGACCCTGACCGACCAGCCGGAGAAGTTCTTCGTAGCGGAGATAGTGCGGGAGAAGCTGTTCGAGCTGTGCGGGGCCGAGGTGCCCTACGCCACGGCCGTGGTCATCGACACCTTCAGGGAGCAGGAGGGGCGCAAGGACCTGATCCAGGCCACCGTCTGGGTGGAGCGGCCGTCTCAGAAGATGATCGTGATCGGCCAGGGAGGGAGGAAGATCAAGGCGGTGGGCACGGCCGCCCGGAGGGGGATCGAGGAGTTCCTGGGGAGGCCGGTGTACCTGGAGCTGTTCGTCAAGGTCAAGGGGAAGTGGCGGGAGCGGGAGGGGGACCTGAGGGAGCTGGGTCTGTGAGGCGTATCGCCACCAAGAGGGCAGCGTCGAAGTTCTCGATAAGGACCATCGGCAACGGACTCTCCGTGCGATACACCGGGAAAAAAACAAGATTGACTGAAGAATACAGGCGGAAGGTGGAACGACATTGGTCGGAATTCGTCAAGCAAGGCAAGTATTTCTATAACGGCAAGTTGTTTTCCCTATCGAGGTGCATGACAGGCAGGGACGTCGAGATAAGCCTGGATTCAACTGATTACGCTCATTTTATTTACACCATTCACAAGAGGAGCGGGGATAAGAACGATTGCCGGGTCTTATACGTCTCTGCGTTATTGAAAACACAGGATGGGTATTACATCATCGGCATCATGGGCAAGGAGACATTCGCCCCGGGAAAGCTCCAGCTGGTCGGCGGTGGCATTGATGAAGAGTGTTTGAAGGGTAGGAAAGTCGATTTACGCGGATGCATAGAGAAGGAGATCAAAGAAGAGCTTGGCCTTCAAATAGAGAAAGTGTCGGTTTGTAGGAAATTTGGACCAAGGTACTTGGTGAGCGGCGGAGCGCACGGATTCATGTCCATCGTATTCACCGGAGTCATAAAGCATGAAAAGGATGGGATGGTTACGCTGTTTCGGAAGCATAATGACAGGTTGATCATAAAAGGCAGAAAACCGGAATTAGCATCGCTGAAATTCATTAAAGCCGACGCCCGGGCGGTGAACGAATTAATTTACAACCATAAAAGGCAGATGGATGACAACCTGATACCGGCTATCAGGGCGGACCTGTTGGCCGATTCCATAAAACGATAACAAGGAGAAACCCATG
>DHHE01000192.1 GCA_002403115.1 bacterium UBP2_UBA4780
GAGTTCCAGGACCTGGGCCACCAGGTGATCTTCGTCATCGGCGACTTCACCGCCAGGATAGGGGACCCCACCGGCAAGTCCGAGACCCGCAAGCCGCTGTCAGAGGCCCAGGTGGCCGAGAACGCCGGGACCTACATGGAGCAGGTCTACCTGCTGTTGGACAGGGAGAAGACGAGGGTGGTCTACAACAACGACTGGCTGGGGAAGCTCCGCATGGCGGAGATACTGAAACTGACCTCGGCCTTCACCGTGGCCCGGATGCTGGAGAGGGACGACTTCTCCAAGCGGTTCAAGGGGGAGACGGCCATCGGCGTCCACGAGTTCCTCTACCCGGTGATGGTGGCCTACGACTCGGTCCACCTGGAGGCCGACGTGGAGATGGGCGGCTCGGACCAGTACTTCAACTTCCTGGCCGGCCGGGAGCTGATGCAGGAGCTGGGCCAGGAGCCGCAGGTCTGCCTGACCATGCCCATCCTGCCGGGAACCGACGGGGTGCAGAAGATGAGCAAGTCGCTGGGCAACTGCATCGCCATCAAGGACAGCCCCACCCAGATGTTCGGCAAGACCATGTCCATACCGGACGCCTCCATCCGCGACTACGCCACGCTGGCCGCCTTCCATAGCGACGAGAAGCTGAAGGATCTCGAGGCCCGGCTGAAAACCGAGAACCCCAGGAACGTCAAGGCCGAGGTGGCCCGGGCCATCGTGGCCGCCTACCATGGGGCGGAAAAGGCCGTGCAGGCCGAGGAGGAATTCGACCGGATATTCCGCCAGAAGGGCCTGCCGGACGAGATCGCCCGGCATTCGTTCGGCGCGCAAAAGGTATGGATAGTCAAGGCGCTGGTGGAGACCGGCATCGCCAAGACCAACTCCGAGGCCAGGAGGCTGATAAAGCAGGGGGCGGTGCATTTAGACGACCAGAAGGTGACCGACGAGAAAGCGGAGATCCCGCTGGACGGCGAAAAACTGATGAAGGTCGGCAGGCTTTTCCGGAAGATCGGCCCATAGGCGTCAGTGGCGAAAAACCGCGAGAAAACAGCAGTATTCCTCGACCGCGACGGGACCATCAACGTCGAGGTGGACTACGTCAACCGGGTGCGCGACTTCAGGCTGCTCCCCGGGGCCGGAACAGCCATCAGGGCGCTTAACCGGGCCGGGGTCAGGGTGATAGTGGCCAGCAACCAGTCGGGCGTGGCCCGGGGCTACCTGACCATGGCCACCTTGGGCCGGATCACCGAGAAGATGCGCAAGGGGCTGGCCCGGCAGGGGGCCAAACTGGACGCGGTCTACTACTGTCCCCGCCACCCGGACGAAAAACCGGCCTGCCGCAAGCCGGAGACAGGCATGGCCCTGGAGGCCAAGAGGAGGTTCGGGCTCGACCTGAAACAGTGCTTCATGGTGGGCGACAACCGGGCCGACATCGAGTTCGGCAGGAACATGGGGGCACGGACGGTCCTGGTGCTTTCGGGACACGCCCGGGGCGGCGAGCCCTGGGTGCGGGGGCTCAAACCCGATTGCGTGGCCCAGGATCTGGAAGGAGCGGCGGCCTGGATACTCGGTGTCCTGGGAAAGAGATGAAGCAGATAACGGCCGTAATCCTGGCCAGGGACGAGGAGGCCAACATCGGCCGGGCGGTGGACAGCGCCACCGGCCTGCACCGGGTGCTGGTGCTGGACTCGGGCAGCCGGGACGGAACGGCCGAGGCCGCCAGAAGCCGCGGCGCAGAGGTGATGCGCACCGACTGGCCCGGTTTCGCAGCCCAGCGCCGCCGGGCCCTTTCCCTGGCCAAGACGGATTGGGTCCTTTTCCTTGACGCCGACGAGGCCCTTGACGAGGAACTGCGGCTGAAAATGGCTTACTTCCTGCCGGCCGCCGGAATCGACGGATACTATCTGAGGCGCAGGAACCATTTCCTGGGAAGGCCCATGCGCCACGCCCGCTGGGGAGACGACTGGCAGCTGAGGCTGTTCCGCAGGGAGGCGGCCGCCGTGCCCGATGTTCTCGTCCACGAGGGGGTGACGGTGACCGGGAAGACGGAGCGGATATTGACCGGCTGCCTGGAGCACTACACCGCGCCCACCCTGAGCCGCTACCTGGAAAAGCTGCACGGCTACTCCTCGCTGGAGGCCGCCCAGAAGCTTTCGAAGGGGAAAAGCGCCGGCCCGGCCAAGATGGCCTTCGACCTGGCGTCCGAGCTGTGGAAGGTCTACGTCCGCCACCAGGGCTGGCGCGAGGGCTGGCGGGGTTTCGCCCTGGCCCAGCTGACCGCGCTCTACAAGTTCACCACCGACGCCAAACTGTGGGAGATGAGACATGGCGGCCGCGGTTGACAGGCTCTCGGTGATGCTCAACACCTTCAACGGCGGGCGGAAGCTGGAGCGCTGCCTGGAATCGGTCAAATGGGCCGGCGAGATCGTGGTGGTGGACTCGGGCAGCACCGACGGGTCGCCGGAACTGGCCGGACGCTACACGGGCAAGGTGAGAATCAACCCCTGGCCGGGCTACCGGGCCCAGCGGGAGTTCGGCATGTCGCTTTGCAGCGGGGAATGGATACTGATCCTGGACCAGGACGAGTACTGCACCGCCGAACTGGCTTCCAGGCTTTTGAGCATCTGCGCCGATCCGGCCGCCCATGCCCGCTACAACGCCGGCTGGATCCGGCGCATCGAGCATTTCTGGGGCAAACGGGTAAATTTCGGAAACTACAACCCCAGCTCCCAGCCCAGGCTGGCCCGGCGCGGCAAGTGCCGCTGGGTGGGCCACGCCCACTCCTACATGGAGGTGGAGGGCGGGGAACCGGCCATCCTCAGGATAGGCGAGCCGCTGTGGCACGACTCCTACGCCACCCCGGCCGAGTTCTTCGAAAAGATCAACCGCTACTCCGACCTCGATGTCGAGGAGCGGCTGCCCAAGGGCTACCGCCCGTCAATCTGGCGGGTGGCCCTCTCCCCGCTGGGCATGTGGTGGAAGTGCTACGTGGTAAGGCAGGGCTTCCGCGACGGGGCCCACGGCTTCCTCAACGCGGCCTCGATGGCCGCCTACTGGTTCTTCCGCCTCTCCAAGGCCTGGCACCGGCGGTGGCTGGAGAGCAACCGGCCGGCCAGCTGGGAGGAACACATTTCCGGCGGCTCCTCCAAAAAATGAAGCTTTCCGCCACCATCATCACCAAGAACGAGGAGGCCAACATCGTCCGGTGCCTGTCCGCCCTCGATTTCGCCGACGAGATCGTGGTGGTGGACGCCGAGAGCACGGACCGGACGGTGGAGCTGGCCAAAAGGTTCACGCCCCACGTCCACGTCAACCCCTGGCCGGGGCACATCCGGCAGAAGAACCTGGCCATCGAGCGGGCCAGCGGGGACTGGATCCTGGCGCTGGACGCCGACGAGGAGGTGACCCCCGAGCTGAGGCGGGAGATAACCGCCGCCCGGGAGCGCGGCTTCGACGGCCTGGACGGCTACCTCATCCCCAGGCGCTCGCTGTTCATGGGACGCTGGATCGAGCACTGCGGCTGGCGGCCCGACTACCACCTCAGGCTTTTCAAGAGATCCTTGGGCAGGTTCGGCGGCCTCAATCCGCACGACATCGTGGTGATGGAGGGGCGGACCGGGAGCTTCCGCCACCCGCTGCGGCACTACACCTACCCCTCGCTGGACATATACCTCTCCCGGATGAACTCCTACACCTCGATTGCCGCGGGCGAACTGCGGCGGCGGGGGAAGCGCTGCCGGCTGAGGCACCTGGCCCTGTCGCCGCCGGCCACCTTCCTCAAGATGTACCTCCTCAAGCAGGGCTTCCGAGACGGGACCGAGGGCCTGATCCTCTGCGTCCTGTCCGCCTGCTCCGTCTCGATCAAATACCTCAAGCTCAGGGAGCTGTGGGATAACCCCGGAGACGGCAAGTGAGACTGCTCCACGTCTGCAGCTCCCGCTCCTGGGGCGGCATGGAGATGAGCGTGGCCCGGCTGGCGGATCTGCAAAAAGGCGCTGGACATCGCATTCTCTTGGCCGCGGCCCCGGATTCGCCCCTTTGGAACCAGGCCAGGGGAAAGCAAATAGAGGTTTCAGATTTTAAGGAATCCGGGCCCTGGGATCTCGGAGGGACCTTCAAGCTGGCCCAGGCAATAAAAAGGTTCCTGCCCGATGTGGTCCATGTCCAATATTCAAAGGACCTGCACCGAGCGGTGCCGGCCAACCGGTGGGCCGGGCGGCGGCCGCTGGTCTTCACCAAGCAGCTGGGTTCGGCCGTCTCCAAACGCGACCCCTGGCACCGCTTCCTCTACTCGAATGTGTCCCGGGCCACCGCCATCTCCGGCTTCATCAGGGACAACCTGACCGAGACCACGGTGATCCTCCGGGAGAGGGTAGACCTGGTTTACCTGGGGACCGACACGGTCAAATTCGCCCCGGACCCGGCCGCCAGGGCGCAGGCCAGACGGGAATTAGGATTTAACGATAAAGATATGGTCATAGGCATGATGGGGCGCATGTCTCCCGGCAAAGGGTTCGAGGACTTCGCGTCAGCGGCATCCGGGCTCAGGCAACAAGGCTTGCGATTCCTGATGATCGGCGGGGCCAGCCGCGGCGAGGAGGCGTACGCGAAGAAGCTCCGCGAATCCGTCCGAGAGCGGCTGGGAAACCGCCTGGTCCTTCTGGGGTTCAAGCCGGACCGGGAGCGGTACCTGAGGGCCATGGACATCTTCGCCTTTCCCTCCCATGCCGAGTCTTTCGGACTGGCCCTGTGCGAGGCCATGGCCGCCGGCCTTCCCTGCGCCGCCTACGCCAAGGACGGGGTGCTGGATATCATCGAGGACGGGGTCAACGGGCTGAGGGCCCGGGTCAGGGATCCCGGCGACCTCGGAGGAAAGCTCGAAAGGCTGGCCAGGGACGGACAGCTGAGAAAGAGGCTGGGGGCCGCCGCCAGGAAGACGGTCGTAAACAAGTTCTCCGAGGCCGGCATGTTGGCCGGTTACTTGGAGACTTACCGGAAAGCGATTGATGAAGCCCGGTCCTGAGAGGATCCTGGTGCTTCGGATGAGCGGGGTGGGCGACGTGCTCTGGACCACGCCCCTGTTGAGGGCCCTGCGGCGGGGCTTTCCCAGGGCCAGGATCCACTACGTGGTGCGCCAGGCATGCGCCCCGGTGCTGGAGAACAACCCGGACGTGGACGAGCTGCTGATATACCGCGGGGGCGGGCTGCGGGCCCAGCTGGAGTTCCTCGGCCAGATCAGGAAAAGGAGGTGCGACCTGTGTCTCGACCTGGTGGGAACGCCGCGGACGGCCATCCAGTCCCTCTTCAGCGGCGCCCGGGAGCGGATAGGCTTCGACTTCGGCTACCGCCGTCTTTTCTACAACCGGGTGCTCTCGGCCCGCCAGGCCAACCACGGGCACGAGGTGGAGTTCAACCTTTTCCTTCTGCGTCACCTGGGGATAGAGGAGGCGGGCAGGGAACTCGTCTTCGAATTGACTCCGGAGGAAAAGGAATTCAGGGCGAAGGCGTGGTCCCAATTGGGATACTCCGATAAAGATATAGTAATAGGGCTTCTGCCCACAGGGGGCTGGGCCTGCAAGCGATGGCCGGCGGGATGTTTCATCGAGCTTGGCAG
The DNA here is from genome assembly GCA_002403115.1 of bacterium UBP2_UBA4780. Classification (GTDB taxonomy): domain Bacteria; phylum Edwardsbacteria; class AC1; order AC1; family EtOH8; genus UBA8901. The sequence continues at coordinate 5,603 of DHHE01000192.1, forward strand.
GCGAGCCCTGGATTCCGACGACAAGAAGATCCTGGTATTCTGGGGAAGCCCGGCCGAGGAGCGGGAGGCCGGGGAGATCGCGCATGGGATCGGCCGCGGGGCGGCGCCGGCGCCCAGGACCGCCCTCAGGCAGATGGCCGCCCTGCTGTCGGCCTGCGACGCGGTGGCGGGCAACGACACCGGACCCCTGCACATCGCCACCGCTTTTGGGGTGCCGGTGGTGTCGTTCTACGGGCCGACCAGCCCCAAGGCCCAGGGGCCGTGGGGCTGCGGGCACCGGGTGCTGCGGGACGAGTCGCTGGACTGCCTGGTGTGCAACCGCACCGACTGCCGGGATCCGCGTTGCATGCGGGGAATCACGGTGGAGGCCGCGGCCAGAGCCCTGGCTGCGGCGCTGGCCGGAAGGGCGGTGAGGTGAGGCCGCCATCCATCGCCGCGGTTTCGGACGCGCTGGAGGCCTGCTACGGGAAGCCCCGCCCCCACGGCAAAAGGCCGCTTTTGGACGTCCTGGTACAAACCATACTCTCCCAGAACACCAGCGACGCCAACAGCCTGAGGGCGTACGCCAGCCTCAAGCGGGCCTTTCCCAGCTGGTCGGGTCTGGCCGCGGCCGACGTCCGGAAGGTAGCCGCCGCCATCAGGCAGGGAGGCCTGGCCAACGTCAAGTCGAGGCGGATCGTCCGCATCATCCGGGAGCTGGAAAGGCTCCACGGCCGGCCGACCCTTGAGCACCTGAGGCGGATGGACCGGGAGGCGGCCTACCAGGCATTGAAGGCCATGGACGGCATCGGCCCGAAGACGGCGGCCTGCACCCTGCTGTTCGGCTCCGGGATCCCGGTCTTTCCGGTGGACACCCACATCCACCGGGTGGGCGCCCGTCTGGGCTGGGCCCGAACCGGCGAGACCCGTGAAAAATTCCAGGAGCGCATCCGGCGGCTGGTGCCGGACGGACTTGTCCATCCCCTCCACCTGAACATCATCGAGCACGGCCGCCGGGTGTGCCGGCCGGAGAACCCCCGGTGCCCGGCGTGCTGCCTGAAACCCCTCTGTCCATACAGGAAGGGCAAGCCATGAAACGCATCACCCCCATTCTGCTGGCATGCCTGGCCGCCGCCGGCTGCGTGCCTCCGAACCGCGACGACGGCTTCCGGGCCAGGAAGCCCCTGGGCGCCGTCCCGGCGGACAGCGGGCTTACGGCCCCGGCCGACACGGCCCAGGCCGGTGACGCCCCCAGCCGGTCGCCTTTCGGCTTTTCGGTGGAGCTTCAGGGGGCGGCCGAGCTGCATTTCACCGACGAGGAGGGGCGCCACACCGGGCCGGCCACGGCCGGGGAATACCTGCCGGTGCTGGAGGCGGCCCTGAGGAACCCGACGCTGCACGAGCAGGAGCGGGCCGGCCTGGAGAGGATGCGGGACCAGATCAGGCGCACCGGCAGCGCGTCCGGGATGGCCGTCACCAGGAGGATCCCGAACCTTGACTACCGGGTCAGGGCCGGCTCGGTGCAGGCGACCTACCTGGGAGCGGACGCGCTGGACATGAGGGTGGTTCCGGCCGACCACGCGCTCTTCCAGCTGACAGTGAAGACCTGGGACCGGGAGATGGTGCGGACGGCGGCCTACAGCTTCTCGGCCGGCCCCGGCCAGGAGGGCGGCATGGACGTCCACGCCCTGATGGACGACATGACCCTTTCCTGGGACGCCAACGGCGACGGCGAGCCGGACAGGGATATCTCCCCCACCAGGTCCGGGGCGGACCGACGTCGATAGCGTTATACCATAATAGTATAGCATATGGCCCGCATCTCCAGGCTGATCGCCCACGTGGACATGGACAGCTTCTTCACCGCGGTGGAGGTGCTGGACGACCCGTCCCTGGCGGGCAAGCCGGTGATGGTGGGGGCCGATCCCAGGGGGGGGCGGGGCCGGGGAGTGGTGTCGGCGGCGTCATACGAAGCCCGGCGCTTCGGCGTCCACTCGGCCATGCCGGTATCCCGGGCCTTCCGGCTGTGCCCCCGCGGCGTGTTCCTTCCCGGCCGGATGGAAAGGTACCAGGAGGTTTCCGGCCAGGTGATGACGGTGCTGTCCGGTTTCACACCGGTCATGGAACAGATATCGGTGGACGAGGCATTCTTGGACCTGACAGGGTGCGGCCGCCTATTGGGCGGTCCGGGGGAAACGGGCGTCAAGATAAAAAAAGCGGTCAAGGCCGCCACCGGGCTGACGGCCTCGGTGGGGCTGGGGCCCAACAAGCTGGCGGCCAAGATCGCATCCGACCTGGAGAAGCCGGACGGTCTGGTGGTGGTGGCCCAGCCCGACGTCGGAGTATTCCTTTCATCACTGCCCATCCGCAGGCTTTGGGGCATCGGACCCAAGACCGAGGAGGCCCTCAAGAAAAAGTTCCGGGTGGCAACGGTCGGCGAGCTGGCCGGCATCCCGCCGGAGCGGCTGGAGAAAGAGTACGGGCTGATGGGCCGGTACCTGCACCAGAGGGCCAACGGCGTGGACGACGACCCGGTGGGAGGGGACGAGGAGGCCAAGTCCATCGGTAGGGAGACGACCTTCGACTCAGACACTTCGGACCAAAAGCAGATCCATAAAACACTGGTTTATCTGTGCGACCGGGTGGCCGGAAGACTCCGGGCTTCGGGCGCGGCCGGGCGCACCGTCACCCTGAAGCTGCGCTACGAGTCTTTCGAGACCCACACCTTCCGCCAGACACTGGCCGCGCCCACCGACGTCTACCGGGAGATCCTGGAGCTGGCCGAAATGCTGTTCCAGAACAACTATATGGCGGGGAGAAAGGTCAGGCTGCTGGGGGTGTCGGTTTCCAACTTCTCGGATTCCCCCGAACTCGGGCTGTTCGATGAGACGGGGAAAAACCGCGAAAAGCAGCGCAAGGTGGAGCTGGCGGTGGACAAGGTGAGGGGCAAGTACGGCAAGCGATCGGTGTTGCGGGCCGGGGAGCTGTGAATTCATCTCACAAAGGCGCAAAGGCACAAAGAACAGTTACATTTTCTCAAGTGATAAGTTTACAGTGAATGTGTTGCCATGAAGGAAAACGATATCGGAAGAATCATTGTCGACTGCGCGATAAACTTGCATAAAGAATTAGGCCCAGGCCTTCTGGAATCAGTCTACGAGGCAATTTTTGCCCATGAATTAGAGCGACGGGGATTACTCGTCAAAAGACAGGTTCCGATTCCAATTGAGTACCACGGAGTTAAGTTCAATGAGGGTTTCAGGGCCGACATGATTGTCGACGAGAAAGTAATAGTAGAACTGAAATCAGTCGAAACCTTGAACGACGCCCATAAAAAGCAAGTATTAACTTATTTGAAACTTACCGGCATCAAACTGGGGTATCTGCTGAACTTCGGGGAAGCGTTGATGAAAAACGGCATCGTACGGATTATAAACGGTAAAATAGAA
>DHHE01000159.1 GCA_002403115.1 bacterium UBP2_UBA4780
TCCCGCCCCGGCCGCCCGACGCCGGTGAAATTGCGCCGGGCCAAAGAGCAACGGCATTTTCGATCCCGGACGGCTGGCCGTAAAGCCGGGCGGGCCGCGTCCCGTAACACGGGGTCACGCTATCTCAAGGAGCCAAGGTGATTATAGCGCCGGGGGATGACAGCGATGATGTCGGGGTCCGGGGGCCGGTTAAGCCGGCATGTCAGGCGCTTGAAGCGGGATATTGTCCTGCCATTTAGGACGAATTAGGGGGGAGGCTTTGGCGGTTTGCGCCATTTTATTTATGATATCACGCGGGGATGACAGATTTGGGCCGGGCGCTCATTTTACATGGCCCCTGTTCGCCGACAGGTTACGGAACTGGTTGTAGCGCTTGACGATGGTGGTCTCCCCGGCCCTGGCGAAATCCGACTGCCCGGCCGCCTCGACCTCGTCCTCGGGCGAGGCGAACCTGGCGTAGCGCGCCTCGGCTATCTCCCAGTACTCCTTCAAGTTATTATAGGCTGGCATAATACCTCCATTTTCTTTTCTACAATATAAACAATTCTGGGTTGCGATTTCATGCAATAAAAATAACGAGTCGCCATAAGGCGGCTCGTTATTCGCAACTCTGTGCCAGATAATTATTTGGGGCGAAGATCGACATCTGTCGCCCATGTCATAGAATCGCAATAGATTATGATTTAGACATAACAGTAAAATAATCCGTATACTTAAATCTTTTTCGACATAACGTCTGGCGTGAGCCTCTGGGCCGAGCGCGACCGGAGGGAGCGCGAAGGGCCAGTCGGCTCCACGTCATTCTTGGGCTGCCCCTACTCAATCCAGATGCGGAGTTGTTCTCTGTACTGGATCATCTTGTCAGCTATGTTACCACCAACCATCTCAAAGTAGTTGACACCCGGCTGTCCGCAGAAGTATTTGTGGCTTTCAAGAAACTTGCCGCCCGAAATACTCCGGTGCAGTAACGGCAGAACATTGATTTTGCCTGGTTCAAACTCTTGCATGCGGTGTCGAAATTCGCCGCCGAGCCTGCGCGCACTCCAATAACCATGTTGGCGTCGATCCGGCTCGCTCAGTGCCCGCCTGGCAAACTCGAATGCAAAGGCGCCGAAACATAGAACCATTGTGGGCCTGTGTGCCTCGATTAGCTGCTGTAGATCTTCGATCTCGGTTTCTGTAACTTGCTTCCACTCCTTGCTTGTCTGACTCGGTTTCTTGGCTGGATTGTCTACAGCGTTGCGAATGTAAAGTGATGACGTGTTCACTCGGCTTCGGTTCTGACGGAATACTCGTTCCTGGACCACATCGAGTATAGCTGTCCAAATGTTGTGCCGGATAGGATGTCGAGGATCGAGCGGCGTCTTCAGAAAAGATTGCCACTGCACCGGATTGGAGTCTCCAATCAGCCATAAAGGAAAGTTTCGGTCACCAACTTCTCTGTCCATCACGTGCTCGTCTGCCTCTGTATTGTCGTTGGCGCATCCGGGATAGGGCAGCCCAACAGTCCCTTTTATGCCCAATTTATACATCCTGCCCAACCTTATTATTACCCCACACCAGCATAACGCCTCCTACCCACCCCTTCCTAAACACCATCTTCCACACCCATCCCCGATGTCGCAATATACCAAAAAACAAATATGGTGTCAAGCAAATCATATAGCGTACCGGTTTCTTCGTAGAATGCCATTTATCGCCTCCTTTCGCTTCCCGGATAGACAATTTGCCACCCAACCTATTGTCTTTGCTTGATTTACGGATATCCCTTTGGCGTAATCGGACTGCATCAGGCCTCGAGCAGTCTGTATCTTCCAAAGATACAGACTGCTCTTCATCTGATACATCCTGCACAGGCATCGTGCAGTCCTGCACGGGCATCAATCAGTCCTTCACGGCATCCGATACATCCTTCACGGCCTTCGATACATACTGCACAGGCATCGTGCAGTCCTGCACGGGCATCGATCAGTCCTTCACGGCATCCGATGAGTCCTGCACGCTATTCCATCCATCCCGCTCCCACTCCCCTCCACACCTCCCGCCTACAGGAAATCCAAATCGTCCTCCCCCGGCCTCCCGTCCCCGTCCGCCTTTTCATAAGCGGCCGCGCCCCCGCCCCCGGAGACATGCATCACTCCTTCGGCCCTGAGTTTCTCTGCCGCCCCGGCCAGTGAGGGCAGCAGGTTGTTGGCCGGAGCCTGCAGGAACACCCACCTGGTGGCCCGGGTGATCCCCACGAACAGCAGGCGTTCGATGCGCTCCGGCAAGAAACGGCCGAAGGACTCCCGGGTCAGCCTGGGCATGATGACCGTGTCGAAGGTCAGCCCCTTGACGCTGTGGTAGGGCATCAGCTTGGGCCGGGACGAGTTGAAATCGTGGGCCGGGAACTCGCTCTTTCCCCAGCGCCTTGGGGGCACCTCCACCTCGATCCCGGCGTCGCGGAGGCGGCGGGCGTAGCCCATCACCTGGCGCACCTGGGGGTAGAGGATGGCTATCCGGTCGTTCTTCATCTGGCGCTCCCGGACCACCCGGTAGAGCTCCGAAAGCTCCTCGTCGGCGCTGCCGGCCAGGTGCAGGTAGGGCGTCTGCTTCTCGGTCTGGGGCTGCCGGGCCTGGTTGATGAAGGCCTGTTTTTCATCGGGATCCGGGATGAACTCGGCCGCCAGCTTCACCAAATAGGGGCAGACACGGAAGGCGTCGATCAGGCTCATGTTCCTGCGCCTGAGCCCCAGCACCGTCAGCACCTCCTCCTCGGCCGAGCCGGTGTCGTATATCTGCTGCTTGCGGTCCAGGCAGACGGTGATGTGCCGGGACACCCTGGAAAGCACCCGGTAGACCCTGTCCGGAAGGTCCTGGCCCTCGTCCACCAGGACGAAGTCGTACATCGGCAGCCTGACCGCGCCCCGTTCGATGGCCTGGGCCACCCCGGAGCGCATCAGGGCGAAATCCGGCATCTTGTGCCTGGCGTCCCAAGGAAGGCGCCGGTTGATGTGCCTCTCGTAGAACAGCCGGCACCAGTGGTCGAAGGTCAGGACGTTGTCGGACGGCAGGTCCAGCAGCGGCAGGGCCGACTGGATGTAATCCTTGAGGACGTTGGTGTAGACGAAGACCCGGTATGATTCCGGCCCAATCCCGTATTTTCGGGCTAGGTGCTGGGCGCGGTAGAGCAGTATCTGGGTCTTGCCCGAGCCGGGCCCGCCGACGACGGCCCGGTGCTCATCGGCCCCCAGGGTGATGGCCCGCTCCTGGTCCGGGGTCAGCTCGCTCCTGGGGATCAGCCAGCTCATCGCCTGACCAGCCCCCCCTTCAGTTCCGGCAGCACGCCCTGGTCGGAAACAGGCCCCCGGCCGGCCTTGCGCCTTTTTTGCTCATCCCTGGCCTTCCCGAGTTCAGGGCCCTTGCCCGCCATGTCGCAGGCGGTGATGTACCAGCCGAGCTCCCAGTCCTCCATGCCTGAGATGGCTCCGAAAAGCCTGAAGGCCTCCTTAAGGGACGCTTCCCCCGCCTTATGGTCCCCCATGTCTTTGCACAGGGCGGCCCGCATGGTTTGGGACGGGCCGTCGTTATCCCGCTCGATGGCCTGGTCGATGGTCTTGAGGGCCTCCTTGTGCAGCTTGCGCCGCCACTGGCAAAGAGCCAGGTTGAATAGCGGCGCCGCCCAGCGGCCGTGCTGGGCGCTCTCCCTGAGGCATCTCTCCTCGCTCTGGTGGTCCCCCAGTCGGCAGTGGTAGATCCCCAGCAGGTTCAGCATGGTCGGATCGGGAGAGCCCTTGAGCCTCAGTGCCCGCTCCAGGTAGGTCACCGCCCGCTCGTGCTGGTTCAGCTCGGCGTAATCCCTGGCGATGTCGGCCAGCTTTTGCGGAACGGCCTCCTTGGGCACGCTTCCCGACCTCAGCTCCTCCTCGGCCTTCTGTATCCTTGTCCGCACCTCGCCGGGATTCACCACGTTGGTCAGCGGGTTCTCGATGACGCAGGAGAACGAAGCCGCCCCCGGATCCGATTCCGTGAATATCCTGAACGAAAGCACCTGGTTCTCGTCCAGACGGTACTCCATGGAAAGGCCCTCCCCGCGGTTGACCGGGGCCGGTATGTCCCACCGGGCGCTCATCAGCGGCCTCTCGGCCGCCTCGTCCCCGGCGATTACCTCCACCTTGAGCCCCACCGGTTCCCTTACGGAGGTGGCCGGCACCGCCAGGCCGGCCTTTCTGGCCCAGCCTTTTTCCGGGTAGGGGAGCGCCGCCCTCCGCGGTATCAGCTCCAGCCTGCCAGAGGAGGTGCGCAGAGCTATCGGGTCCTGGGCCACGGTCCGGAAGGCGCTTCTTCCATACAGGGCCAGGGCCAGGCTGTGGTAGGCCGCGCCCTTGGCCACCGCCGTCTGGGCGTCGGCGGGATCCTCGTAGGCCAGCAGCTCGCCCTTGGTGAAATAGTCCCCGACGGCCGCGGCCACCTGGGGTATCAGGCTGCTGCCGCCCACCATCAGGCAGTAGTCCACGCCGTCTGGCTCCAGGCCCGCCCGGTCCAGTGCGTCCTGCAGCGGGGCGAAGACCGAGCAGGTCAGCCGGTACTCGGTCTCGCTGGCGTAAAGCAGTCCCCTGTCCAAAAATGGCTCCAGCAGCTTCTCGAACTCCAAGGCCCCCAGCCTCGGCGACTGAAGATGCACGGCCCGGCCGGCCAGAACGCAGCCATAGCGGCCCGGGAGGGTCTTGGCCACCCCGGGCCTGTCCTTCTCCCGGTACTTCCCGAAGCCCTGAAGCCTGCGGATCTCCTGGCAAAGCCCGACCTTCAGCGACTCGGCCACGCTGATGTAGGTCGGCTCCAGCACGAACTTCTTAGTCTCGTATTTGAACTCGCGGGCGCCCATCCCGTTCTGCTCGAGGATCTGCGGCAGCAGCACCTCGTAGAGCACCGCCCGGTCGATGTCCCCCCCGCCCAGGCGGTGATAGCGCGAAACGGCCAGCGGCGACAGCTCCAGCCCCCCGTCCCTGGGCCTCTCCATCCGCAACACCGCCACGTCGCAGGTTCCGCCGCCGAAATCGAAAACGACCGCGGTGCGCTGCCTCCCGTGTTCCACCTCCATCTTCCCCGGATGAGAGACCAGGAAATCGAACAGGGCGGCCACCGGCTCGTCCAGCAGGTCCCCGCCGCCCACCTGGATGCCGGCCAGCTCGGCGGCCCTGGCCGTGTCCCGGCGCTGGGCCAGCTGGAACGATGCCGGCACGGTCACCACCGTCCTTGAAAAGGGGATGTCCCCCGAAGCCTCGGCCGCCTGCTTCAGGAAGCCCAGTACCTTGCCGCCGATCTCGGCCGCTGACTTGAAGCCTTCGGGCGCCCGGTGGAAGGTCCTCAGGGTGCCCATCTCGTTCTTGC
>DHHE01000110.1 GCA_002403115.1 bacterium UBP2_UBA4780
CCGGAAGCCCACGGTGCCGTCAAAGCTCAGGTCCTGCCAGGTGTTCCAGGTCTGGCCCAGGTCGTACGAGCTGTTGAAGGCGGTGCCGTTGCCGGCCGGCCCCTGGGCCGCCACGTAGACGGTGTCGCTGTTGGACGGGTTTCTGTTCAGCGCCAGCCTGGGCCACCAGGTGCCGGTGTCTATCGGGACGGTGGTAAACACACCCAGGCCCTCGCCGGCGTCATAGCTGAAGTAAGTGACGCCCGCCGCATTGAAGACACCCAGTCCTATGCCGTCATAGGTGCAGCCCGATGATCCCCAGCCGGCGCCCGGGATGTCGGCAAAGGCGGTCGGCCCCAGGTAGCTGCCGTCGGCCCCCCGGTAGTTGTACATGTAGCGCCGGGTGGTGCCGCCAAAGGTCTCGTCCTCGAACGCCCAGCTGAAATGCAGGCCTCCGTTGCCGTCCACCGATATCTGGTTGAGCACGTTGCCGTTGCACGGCCAGTCCATCCAGGTCGTGCCGATCTCGGTGCCTATGGACGGCAGCTTGGTGCCCCTTGTCCGCAGGACGCCCGCCGCCGTGGTCTCGGACAACCGATCGGTCCTTTGGGTCTTGATGCCGAACCTCCGCAGTCCCGGCCTTTCGCCCCCGAAAGACCAGGCCGCGCAGACGGCCAGCGCCAAGAGTACCGCACAAGAACGCTTCATGGCATCCCCCCTATACCAATATTGTTCGTTGTATGGATTGTAGCGCCGAACGACCCGCTTGTCAAGTAAAATATCGCCCCCGGCCTTTGGCCGGGGGCGATCATATATTCCGACCACCCCTTTGTCCCCTCCTCAAACGAGGAGGGGAACGAGGGGTGGTTACTTCAGAACCACCAGCTTCCTGGTGGCCGAGCTTCCGCCCGAGGTCAGCTTGTAGAAATAGACGCCATTGGTGACTTTGCCCGCGTTCCAGGAGACGCTGTTGATCCCGGCCTGGCCCTGGCCTTTGAACTCCTTGATAGACTGTCCAGCCACGTTGAATATCTTGATTTCGTATTCGCCGGCCTGGGGCAGGTTGAAGGAGATCTCGGCGCTGTGCCGCACCGGGTTGGGACGGCTCTGGTTGAGTGCGAAGCCGTAGGTCGGCAGCGGCGATTGGTTTCCGGTCAACCCGCCCACTAGGTAGTGTATGGTCGCGTGCCAATAAGTGTCTTCTGTTGTTGTGCCGTAGCCCTGGTATGCCTGCCCGGCATCCTTGCTGTTAAGCCATATTATGTGCAGGGTGTCGCCGTATATAGCGCAGTCCGGATAGGCGTCGTCCTCGCAGAAGCCGGCAGTCGCCCCCGGGGACTGGCTGTTGGTGAGGTTGAATTTCGGATACCAGGTGGCGCCGCCGTCATTGGACAGCGTGTACCAGATGTCCCCGTTGGCGTAACCGTTGGCCGCCACGTCGATGGAGTCGAAGTAGGCGAAGACCACCTTGTATGTGCCGTCTGCATGCTGCACCATGTTCGGCCAGCCGTAGTTCAGGGCGTTGGTGGCGTACCATTGGATATCGGTGGTCAGCTCCTTGGTAACGTAGCGCACCCCGTTGGCCGCAGTCCAGTCAAAGATGCCGGTCCAATTCAGGGTGGAGTCACCGGTGACGCTATAGTTGTAGCTGTAGTATGAGTTGACGATGTGGAGGTTGTTGTCATTGTCGTAGAACAACGAGGTGTGGATGTAGGGCACTATGGTGTCGCCCTGGGGATCGCTGTTTAGCGGGTCCACCGCCACCGTGGTCGGGCCCCAAGTCTGCCCGTAGTCGCTGCTTTCTCGATATACCTGTCGATTGTCGAGGTCGACCAGGCTTATTGCTACTTTACCTCCTGATCCGGCCGCCATGTTTTGTTCAGGGAAAAAAGGCACAAAAGCCCCTCCATCTTTCAAATCGGTCCACCCACACCAGGTAAGCCCTTGATTATATGTGCAATTGAACACTGGATAAAGCGAATCGATGAATTGTGAAGTCGGCCTCCCCATAACATATATTGTGTCGCTGTTAGCTGGATTCCGATTAACGTCCAGATGAACCCAAGGTAAACCGTGCCATGTTTCTCTAGCATTGGCCGTGTCTATGCCTATCGTGATAAATGAGCCAGTTCCACATCCGGCATCATAAGAGAACATGGGCGGATAAATTGAGATACTATCTTCATAGTAAGAAAAATGGTAAGCCGCTATCCCTTTACCGTCGTATGTGCAGCTTGAGGAGCCCCAACGATTACCAGGTATTTCAGAAAATGCGACCGGGTCGAGGTAGGTCCCACCAGGAGTCCGGTAGTTGTACATGTAGCGCCGGGTGGTGCCGACAAGGGTCGCGTCCAAGAACGTCCAGCTGAAATGCAGGCCGCCGTTGCCGTCGATCGAGATCTGGTTGAGCACGTTGCCGTTGCACGGCCAGTCCATCCAGGTCGTGCCGATCTCGGTGCCTAGGGGCGGGAGCTTGTGGTTGCCCGGCGTCACGACCGCCTGTTCCCTGTTGCCAACAATTTCGTCAAGTCTGGCCGTCCTGATGTTGGGCTTCCTCAGCGCCGGCCGGTCTCCTCCAGAAGACCAGGCCGCGCAGACGGCCAGCGCCAAGAGTACCGCACAAGAACGCTTCATGGCATCCTCCCTATACCAATATTGTTCGTTGTATGAATTGTAGCGCCGAACGACCCGCTTGTCAAGTAAAATATCGCCCCCGGCCTTTGGCCGGGGGCGTTCACATATTCTGACCACCCCTTTGTCCCCTCCTCAAACGAGGGGGGTTATTCCGCCTTGTACACCCCTGCCTTCAGCTCCTTCTTGAAGTACCCCTTGCTGGAATAGGTCGGCTCCAGGGTGACCAGGATCTGGTAGTCTCCGGGAGGGGCCGGCCGGCCGTGGTCGTCCCGGCCGTCCCAGACCACGTAGTTGCGGCCCAGCTTCTCCCGGAACTCGGAGACCAGGATCCGCACCGCGTTCCCGGCCGAGTCGTTTATCACTATCCGGAAGTCGGCCGGCTCGTAGAGCTGGAGGCTGATGGTGGCACCGGGCCGCTTGGCGTCGATGGTGTCCGGCGACACCCCGTTGACGTAGCCGTCGATCCCCACCCAGTAGTACTGGGCCGACTCCCGCTCCAGCACGAACACCTGGCCGAACCGCCGCCAGACGGCGATGCCGCGGGGGGACTCGAACTCCCGCTCCCCTCCACCCCTCCTCCCGAAGGAGGCCACGTGCTTCAGATCGTGGTCGAACTTGTGCACCTGGTGGTTGACCATGTCGGTGGCGTAGACGCTGCCGTAGTAGTCGATGGCCAGGAACCCGAAGTAGGCCCGGGGCAGGGCGATGTCCTCGCCGGTGACCGTGGCCAGCAGGCGGCCCAGCCGGTCGAACTTGCGCAGGCGGCCCGAGACCGAGTCGGCCACCACGATGTAGGTCTCCCGCCGGTGGTTCCACTGCTCGATGCCGTCCACCATGGCGATGGCCATGGGCCGGTCCAGCAGCCCCCGCCCGAACTCGCTCACCGGTTTGCCCAGGGTGTCGTAGACCGCCACCCGGTCGTTGCCGGTGTCGGTGACGAAGACGTTGCCCCGGGCGTCGAAGGCGCAGCCGCCCGGGTGCGCCAGCCGGTCCTGACCTATCTCCCGGATGAATGATAGCTTGCCCCGGCGCGTCCGCAGCAGCACCACCCGGTTGTTGTTCATGTCGGCCACGCACACCGCGCCGTCGGGGCTGGCGGCCACGCCCACCGGACTGTGCAGCTTTCCCGGGCCCGAGCCCAGCCCGCCGTAATAGCGCACCCCGGCCAGCCCTTGGTTGTAGACTATCTGGTGCTTGTCCGAGTTGACGGCGAAGACCGTCAGCTCGTCGTCGTCGTCCGCTGTTTTGGGGTCGTCGGTCTCCTCCAGGCGGGTGCAGGCCACCCCCTGCGGGTTGGCGAAGCCGAATCCAAGGCCCAGCACCATCTTCAGGTGGGCGGTCTTGGCCTTCTGCACCCAGGAATGGCCCGATGGCGGAAAGACCAGGAGCGAAGGCTCGTATGCCTGCTCCTGCGCCCCCGATCCTCCCGCGGCTCCCGCGAGCATCGACAGCGTCAATGCCGCCTTGATAACATCTTTCCTCATGAGCCCTGTCCTATTAATGCTTGATGCGCTGTTTCACGGCCCGCCCCCCTGGCGGACGTGCGGCGAGCTGCGCCGGACCGGTCCGGAGTGCGCCTGGAATGCATTTGGCGCTGGCCATTGGCCTTTCGCCCTAGAGCCCTTCCCCCAGCAGCCAGGAATAAATATAGTAGCCCTCCAGCACCCTCTTGATGTAGTCCCTGGTCTCGGCCAGGTGGATGTCCTCCACCAGGAAGTCCTCGTCCCGGCGGCACCGGGGCGATTTCAACCAGGTGTTCATCCGGTGCGGACCGGCGTTGTAGGCCCCCAGCGCCCGCACCAGCGAACCGTCGAACTGCTTGACCAGCCTGGCCAGGAACCTGGTGCCGTAACGGATGGAGGTGCCGGGGTGGTAGAGGGTGTCCGGTTTGAAGTTCCCGGCCCCCATCAGCTGCCGGCCGGTCCTGGGCATGATCTGCATCAGGCCCCGGGCCCCGGCCCGGGACCGGGCGGTGGCCACGAAATGGCTCTCCTGCCGCATCACCGCCAGCACCAGGGCCGGCTCCAGGCCGTTGAGCCGGGACTCGTTCTTAATGGAATGGACGTACCGCCGGGGATAGAGCACCTCGTACATCTGCCTGGGCCTGGGCCCCATCCACAGGGCCTGGGCCCTCCTGGCCAGGTTGATGGCCTGGGGATCGAGCCCCAGCCGGTGGTAGACCAGCGACAGGTGGTAGAGGGCCAGGGCGTCGTTTCCGGCCGCCTGGCCAAGGCGGTCGGCGATGTAACGGGCGTCCTCCAGCAGGCCCAGGTCCAGCAGCCTGAAAGCCTGGCGGTACTGGCGCCGCCCGGCCAGCCACCAGCCGAAATCTTCGTCCCCGGCGCCCGGCCAGTCCGGGGAACCGTCGTCCGCCGCGCCGGTCGCGGCCCCGGACTGGCGCAGGCGCCACCAGTAGTAACTGTACCGGTGCTCGGCCAGTAGCAGGTCTTTCAGCCTGGCGGCCTCCTCCTCCTCCCCGGCTTCCTCGGCTATCCGCAGCCTCCAGTACCGGGATGCCCCCAGCAGGCTGCTGGCGGGATGCCCGCGTTCCAGCGAAGCCCATGCTTCCAGGCAGCCCTTGAAGTCGTTCAGCTTGTACCGGCACCAGCCCGCCCGGAACAGCCCGTCGTCGGCATAGGGCGATCCCGGCTGGAGGTCGCCGACCGACCGGTAGGATACGGCCGCCGGGCCGAGCCGGCCCATCTTCTCGTAGCACTTGCCGGTGAGGTACAGGGCCAGCCCGGTCTCCCTGCTCTGGGGATTTGCCTGGCGGAACTTGGCCAGCTGCGCCAGGGCCTGCTGGAACCTGCCCCGGTTGATCGCCCGGTTGGCGCTCCTCAGGCTCAGGCTGGGTGGCGGGGCGGCCGGCGGCCGGGCCGGCTCCTCCCTGGACCATGGTTTTCCGGATGGGAACAGGTTGACGTCGTCGCCGAAAGTGGGCTGGCGGCGGGCCAGGCTGTCCATGATGGCCCGGGCCCGCTCGGCCTGGCCGGCGTTCCGGTGGCACTCGGCCGCGCGCATCCAGGCGATATCGGCCAGCAGGGTGTCCTCCTCGGCCAGTCCGCGGAAACGGTCGCCGGCGTCGCGGTGCAGGCCCATCTTCCCGATGTTGAAGGCCAGCATCCACCGGCAGTCGGCCGCCAGCGGCGATCCCGGCCAAGCGGACAGGAATCCGTGAGCCGCGGCCGCGGCCGCCTGGTGTTCGCCGGCCATGGTCAGGATGCGGCATCGCTGGAAATGGGACAGCAGATCGTCCGGCAGGCTGTCCACTAGGGCCAGGGCCAGCTGGTGCTCCATGGCCTCCCAAAGCAAGGCCGCCTGCCGATCGCCGCCGTTCCCGGACCCGCCGGATACCCGGGCCAGCCCTGGCGCTGGCGTGCCGGCCAGCAGGCAGGCGAGGCAGGAAAACAAAAGGATGTGTCCGCTTTTTCCGCGCATGTCGTGTTTCCAGGATCTCAAAACTTCATTCAGCCGGCCGTTATCAGCGGCACCAGCATCTCTTCCGGGGTCATCCCCCCGTGTCCGGCCGCCAGCATCGACCTCTCCTCGTTGGGAAGGAAATCCCTGATGGTCCAGCCGTCGCGCATCGCCAGCACATAATCGCCCACCCGGTGATGGAACCAGGGCTTGGGTTTGCCCGGGCCGTAGTAACCGCGCTCCAGCAGATACCGCCGGTCGTAGAGGCGACAGGCGCGGGACAGGCGGGTTCTGACGTAGTTGCGGAGAAAGGCCGCCCGGTCCGGGTGCGTGTAGCAGTAGGCCAGTCGCGGCTCACCGCACAGCGGCAGGGACAGGCACTGGGCCAGCCGGGGATGCCGGCCCAGGTCTATGAACCGGCCCGGAGGCGTGTCGGCCAGGCCGTGGTCTGCGGTCACCAGAAACAGCACGCCGCTTCCGGAGAATCGGCCGCAAAGCCTTTCCAGGGCCGCGTCCAGTTCCAGAAAATGATCCCTGGCCTGCCGGCTTCCGGCGCCGTGGCTGTGGCAGATCTCGTCCAGCTGCGGCCAGTAGGCCGAGACGTAACAGGGGCCTTCGGCCGATTCCAGCGCCCGCCTGATGCCCAGACAGAACCCGGTCAGGCTCTGGTATCCCAGGCAAACCGCCCCGGAGGAGGTGGCCACGGCGAATTCGCTCCGGGCAATCTCGGCCGGGGTGACCACGTAGCAGTCCGCCCGAAGCTTCCCGAAAATCGGCGGAGCCTTGATAAGCTGCGAAAGGTCCGCACCGGACTCGCCGTATCCGGCGCCCCCGTGGCGCGGCCTGGAGAAAAGGATCTTGGCCACCGAGCCCAGCTCCCGGAGATGGGTGAACCAGCCGGTCACCCCGTGCTCGATGGGCGGGACCCCGGTGGCGAAGGTGGTCACGGCGCTGGCGGTGGTCGAGGGGAAGACCGAGGTCATCCGGCCGGCCAGCCCCCGGGCCAGGAAGCCTCCCGGCCCCTGCTGGTCCAGGAAGCTCCAACCCAGCCCGTCCAGCACTATTAACACTATTTTTTTATAGCGCCATAGCATGAGGTCGGGCAGTATCCCGAGCTTCCGGTGGCCGGTGCGGTGGCCGAACCTGGCGGCGATCGAGGCCATCAGGTTGACGATGCCGCCGCCGAGGTAGTCGGGCCTTATCCGCTTCTCCACGATGCCGTCCGCCGTCACCCCGGCCGCCCCTCCCGGCGCCAGGGCGGCGTCATGCCCAGGGCCGAAAGCTTGTCCTCCAGTTCCTGGCACTCCAGGCTGCGCTTGTGCCCCTTGTCCGTACTGCCCAGAAAACCCGCCCGTTCCGCCTGGCGCACGGCCTCCTCCGGCCGGCCGGCGGCCAGCAGGCCGGCGATCTTCTGCTCGGCGGCCGAAAGCCTTATCATGGACAGCCTGTATTCCCGGAAAGCCTCCCAGGCCATGGGGCACCAGACCGCCGCCACCCGCCCGGCTATGGCCTCGGCGTAGCTGCGGATCTCGTGCTGGGCCTTGGCGTCCAGCCGCAGGGCCAGGAAGTTCATGAGATTATGCAGGTCGATCTTCCAGTAGGCCTCGGTGTAGGTTGCCAATGGCAGGTCCTTCCGGGCCTGCTCCCTGGCCACCCCCAGCTCCAGCCGGCGGGTGTACACCCGGCGGCAATGCTCCTGCAGTCCGGCCTCCTCCCTGCTCAGCTCGGCCCCGGCCGTCTCGTCCAGGAAACCCTCGCTCCCCTGGCGGTTGCGCACCGCCTGCTGGCGCCAGCCTCCGGGCGTCGTGGCCTGGGCCGCGTCGATGGCGATGGAGTAGCGGGTGGAGTACTCGTTGACGCTGGCCGTCCGGTGGCGGATCCACTGCCGCCAGCAGTCCATGGGCACCCGCAGGTGGAGCTTGATCTCGCACATCTCGAAGGGCGAGGTATGGTCGTGCCGCATCAGGTAGCGGATCAACTCCCGGTCGTCCTTGACGGTCTTGGTGCCCCGGCCGTAGGACACCCGGGCCGCCTGGACGATTGACTGGTCGCTCCCCATGTAGTCGATCACCCGGACGAAGCCCTGGTCCAGCACCGCGATCTTTTGGCCCAGCATGGCGTCCAGCTCCGGGACCGAGGTCCGCTCTATCCTGCCGCTTTCATTTTCCGTCATATGCCGATCCGTTAGATTGCGCCTTGATCGGAAAAACCGCCGCCGCCTAACCGGCGCTTTCCGAACCTTTGCCTGGCCAGCTCCGCCAGGGCCCCGATCTCCCTCACCCCGGCCGCCTTGGCGGCCGCCAGATAGACCACCCCGGCCGCCGCCAGGGCGGCTCCCATGATCCCGGCCTTGCCCCAGATTGAGGCTTCCCCCAGCCACCTGGCCCAGGCCTGCGATACCGCCAGGCCGAACAGGCCGACCACGGCCGAGGCCGCCGCCACCCGAACCAGCGAGGCCAGCACCGGGCGCATGTTTATCTGCCTTACCCTCCTGGCGATCAGGACCACGCCGGCCGCGGCGATGACGGTGTAACCCAGGGCGTGCCCCAATGCCAGGGCCGGAACCCCCAGGGACCCCACCGCCAGCAGGTTGAAGACGGAGTTGGCCAGGTTGCCGGTGAAGTTGAGGGCCAGCGGCGTCCAGGTGTCCTGGAGCGAGTAGAAGACCCGGTTGATGAAAAGGTAGACGGTGAACGACAGAAGGCCCAGGGAGTAGCACGACAGCACCGTGGCCAACAGGCTGGAGTCAGCGGTGGTGAACCGGCCCCGCTGCATCAGCACCTCCACTATGGGCAGGCTCATGGCCAGGTAGACCGCCATGGCCGGCACGATGACCGCCGCGCTCCATGACAGCCCCTGCTCCACCTTGCGGGCGAAGCCGGCCCAGTCCTTTCCGATCGCCAGCTCCGAGAGGCCGGGCAACATCACCGTGCCGATGGACACCGCCAGCAGGCCGTGGGGAAGGACGTAGAAGGCGAAGGCGTACTGCAGGGCCGAGACCCCGCCCTGCAGCGGGATGGCCAGGTTGTTCTGGACGGTCAGGTTGACCTGGTTGAAAATTACGTAAAGAGCCACCGGCCCGGACAGCCTGACCATCTTCACCACGGCCGGGTGGCGGAAATCGACGGCCGGGAAATAGCGGAAGCCGGCCGCCCGGAGGCTGGGGGCCAGCACCAATGCCTGGAGAAGAACGCCCAAGGTGGTCCCTATGGCCAGGCCCGCCTCGCCGAAGGCCGGCCACAGGAGATACAGGGCCAGCGAGGCGATCACCGCCAGGTTGTTGAGCACCGGGGCGAAGGCGGCCATGGTGAAACGGTGGCGGGCGTTCAGCAGCCCGGTGCCGATGGCCGAGAGCCCGTAGAACAGGACCTGGGGGGTGAAGAAGGCGAAGAAGAACTGCACCAGCTTCCGGTCGGCGCCGTCGATCTTTAGCGTCTGCAGCCGAACCAGCCAGGGGGCGGCCAGCCAGCACGACAGGGTTACCGCCAGCAGCACCAGGGCCGCGGCGTTTACCAGTTTGCTGACCGCCAGCCAGGCCTGGTCCCTGTCCTGGGCCGCCAGCTGCTCCACCACTACCGGGATCAGCACCGCTGTCAGGATCCCGCCCAGCACCAGCTCGTAGATCATGGTGGGCAGTATGTGCGCCAGGTTGTAGGCGTCGGCCATCGGGCTGAAGCCCAGGGCCGCCCCCAGCATGGCCCACTTGGCGAAGCCGGTCAGCCTGGAGAACAGGGTCCCCAGGGACATGCCGGCCATTGATGTCAGTTCTCGATTCATGACAGGCAAAAGAAAAGGGGCTTGAGAGGTTCAAGCCCCGGCGTTACCGCGTCCGGTCAGCGCCGCAGCCCCTGGAACAGCGAGAGGCTGCCGATGAACAGGAATCCCATCCAGTATATCAGGACGAACGGGACGGTGGCCAGCTGCAGGTGTCGCACCGAGTACCACAGGGCGTAGCTGACGTAGGCGAACAGCAGCAGCTCCAGCAGCACCGTGGAGCTGAAGGCCGCCCGGTAGCCGGCCCCGACCCGGAAACGGCTCCGGGCCCGGCCCCTCAGGTCGTACTTGGGCGTGCGGATGAAGGCGCTCCTCCGGTTGAACAGGGCGCCCAGCACCGCCTTGGTGTTGGTCACCGAGAGGCCGATGGCCCCGGCCATCAGGATGGGGAGGAAAAGCACCCTCCGCTTCCAGTCGGGATAGATCTCCCTCTGGGCATAGATGTAGAAGAGCGGATAGCTGAAGGCGCTGGCGGTGAAAACGGTGGCCCCGATGAAGAAGCCCCGCGAGGCGCTGGAGGAGACCTTGATGACCATCATCGGCAGGGAAAGCAGGGCCACCAGCAGCATCACCGGGAACACCAGGTGATTGGTGAGGTGGATGGTGGCCTCCCATTTGACCTTGGGCGGCAGGCCCGGGGCGCGCCAGATGCGGGGCAGCAGCTTCTTGGCGGTCTGGATGGCCCCCTTTGCCCAGCGGTACTGCTGGGCCTTGTAACCGTGGATCTCGGCCGGCACCTCGGCCGGGCAGACCACCTCGTTGACGTAGACGAAGCGCCAGCCGGCCAGCTGGGCCCGGTAGGAAAGGTCCATGTCCTCGGTCAGGGTGTCGTCCTGCCAGTTGCCGGCGTCCTCGATGGCCCTCCGGCGCCAGATGCCGGCGGTGCCGTTGAAGTTTATGAAGATGCCTTCGGCGTTCCTGGCCTCGTGCTCGATCACGAAATGGGCGTCAAGGCCGATGGTCTGGCCCCTGGTCAGCAGGCTGCTGTCTCCGTTGAGGTGCCCCCAGCGGGCCTGGACCAGGCCCACCTCCCGTCCGGCGAAGTAGGGCAGCATCATCTTGAGGAAGTCCGGCGGGGGCAGGAAGTCGGCGTCGAAGATGGCGATGAACCTGCCCTTGGCGCTCTTCAGCCCCTCCCGCAGGGCGCCGGCCTTGAACCCGGCCCTGTTCCGGCGGTGCAGGTGGACGATGTCCACCCCCAGCAGCTGGTGCCTGAGCACTATTTTCCCGGCCAGCTCCCGGGTCTCGTCGGTGGAATCGTCCAGCACTTGTATCTCCAGACGGTCCCGGGGATAGTCGATGGCACAGGCCGCCTCTATCAGGCGCTCCACCACGTACTTCTCGTTGTATATCGGCAGCTGGACGGTGACCCGCGGCCATACCCGGTAGCTCCTTTTGGGCTTGGCCGTCCTTCCCCGGTGCTTGCGGTAGAGGTAGACCATGAGGTAGGCGTGTAGGGAGTAGACGGAAAGTATCGTCATCAGTAGTCCGTAAAAGACCAGGATGGCGATCTCTAAAGGCGACATGGCTGCACGAAGTTTGGTTTGCTTGTTATCCGTTGCTTAACTTGTAATTTTATCACTTTTCCGGATGTTTTTCAAGGTATTTTTATATAGGATTCTTACAAAGGATATTCTCTGGCATCGGTTGATCGCCTCGGGGGAATGGGGTTCAGGGACCGCTCCGCTTTTGTCTATCATATTGCCGCCCATGCTGTTGCGGTTGAACTACGCCAGCCCCAGCTCCTCCAGCTTGGCACCTGACGGCACCCCTTCCTTGGCCCAGCCGCGGAGATGATAATACTCGTCCAGCATCGGTCCCAAGTCAACCGTCCTCCCCTTGGAATGGCCATCGGGCAGCGGCTCCTCCAGCATCCGCTTCGGCATGGTGTCGTCGGCCCGGGTGAATCCCTCGCGGATGTTGAACAGACGCTCCAGGTTCCAGATGCGCTCCCCGGCCCTGACCAGTTCGTTGCTGTCGCGGCGGATCCCGGTCACCGCCTGGAGCATGGTCGCGTAATGGTCGGGGCTCAACGCGAAGAAGGAGAACAGGCAGGCCCCGATGGAATCGATGACCGCCGTCAGGTCCTGGTACAGCTTGGTGATCCCGGCCTTGCCGCCGGTGGTGAATCTGCTGACGGGCACCGGGGTGGCGATGGCCTCGCAGCCGATAAGGAAGCTGCGCACGTGGCAGCCGCCCCGGTTGGTGGTGGCCATGGCCAGCCCCATGCCGGCGAAACCCCGCGGGTCGTAAGCCGGAAGCTCCAGGCCCTTGACGTGCATGGCCAGCTCCGGATGCCCGTACCTTTCAGCCAGCCGCCTGCAACCCATCCCCAATATTTTCCCGAAACCCTCGGCCTTGCCAGTCTGCTCCGTCAGGAGCACTATGGCCTCGGGGTCGCCGAAACGCAGGTCGCGCCCCAATGCCTTTCTTATCATCTCCCGGGAACCGCTGTCGAGAAGCCCGCGCTCCGAAAGTTCCATGGCGCAGGCGATGGTGTTCCCGGCCGAGATGGTGTCCAGCCCCAGCTCGTTGCAGTTGTAGTTGGCGTGGACCACCGCCTCCAGGTCCCGCACCCCGCACAGGGCCCCGAAGGCCCAGATGGTCTCGTACTCCGGCCCCTTGCCCTGGCGCCTGGAGGTCCTGGTCAGCCGTGAGCAGCCGATGGCGCAGGCGGCGCAGGGCTCGCGCTTCACGAAGAAGCGCTCCTTGAACGTCTGGGCCGAAAGGCTGTCGTCGTCGGTGAAGTAGCCCTGCTGGAAGTTCCGGGTGGGCCAGGCGCCGTAGGAATTGATCACCTTCACCAGGACCGGCGTGCCCCATTCCTTGAGCGCGTCCTTGGTGAGCGGCGCCTCGGCCAGGAAGGTCATCCACTGCTTCTTGGCCGCGGCCACGGCCTCCTCGTCCCGCCACGGGGTCTTGAGGCTGCCGGAGGCCACCACCGCCTTCAGGTTCTTGGAGCCCATCACCGCCCCCGGTCCGCCCCGGCCGGCCGCGTGGTCCTTCTCGTTCATGATGGAAGCCAGCAGAACCCCGCGCTCCCCGGCCGGCCCGATGCAGGCCGCCCCGGCCTTGGGATCGGTGGCTGCCAGCAGCTTTTCGGTGGACTGGTGGGTGTCCAGGCCCCACAGGTCCGAGGCGTCCCGGAGTTCGGCCTTTTCGCTATTTAAATATAGGTAACATGGTTTTGAGGCCCGGCCCTCGAAGGCCACCATGTCGTAGCCGCAGGCCTTGAGGTCGATGCCGAAGTGCCCGCCGGCCGAGCACGAGAGGATGGTCCCGGTCAGGGGCGACTTGGTGACCAGGTTGTAGCGGCATGAGGTGGCCGCCCCGGTGCCGTTCAGGGGATTGGCGGCGAAGTAAAGATTGTTCTCCGGCGAAAGAGGGTCGGTGCCCGGCTTGAGCTCGTCGTACAGGTATTTGGAGCCCAGCCCCCGCCCCCCCAGAAAGTCGCGCAGGACGGCCTCGGGTATCTCCTCTTTCTTCACGGAGCCGGCGGAGAGGTTCACCCGCAAAAGCCTCCCGTGATAGCCGCCTTTGATCTCTGTGAAATCAGCCATGGCTCGCCCTCACAGGTCCTTGTGGATTCTATGGTGGAAGTGGCCGCAGCCGCGGCATTTGGCGTTGGCCAGCTCCCGCATCTCCACCCGCAGCTTCTCCGAGTGGTGGTATGGGCAGACCAGGCAGGGGGTAACCCCGGCCAGGGCCCAGTCCCGGCCCTGATGCATGAGCCAGCCCATGGAGTAGACGATGGCCAGCGGCGCGCTGGTGCCGGCCCGCCACAGCATGGGATCCTGCGTGTCCGGCTCGGGCGCCCCGGCGTAGGCAAGCCTTAGGAAACTGAGGGCGTCCGATATTCCGCCGGCCGCCTTGACACCGCGCCCGGGGCCCATCACCCGGCGCATGATCCGCATGTGCTCGGGCATGGCCCCGTAGGCGTCCATCCCGGTGGAGTTCTTGATGAACTGGGCCTTGGACTCGGCCACCACCTCGGACACCCGCCAAACCTCCTCCTCGGACAGCTCCGAGGAGCGGACGATCACCTTGACAGTCTCCCCGTCGGCCGCCTGGCAGACCGCGTTGATCTCCTCCAGGGTGTACCTGGGGTCCTTCTTGAAGCGGCCGACGTTGATGACCGTGTCCAGCTCCAGCTTCCCCGGTCCCTCGCCCCGGAGCTCCCGGCTTTTCCTGACGATATGCCCGGCCGATTCGGCCTTGAGCCGCACGTCAGACTTGCCCAGTGGGAAGTCGTGCACGTAACACTCCTTGACCGGCGAGCCCTTAAGCAGCAAAGGAAGGGTGTCCACCTCCACCGGGTTGACGCAGACCGAGGCGCAGCCCAGGGTCCTGGCCCAGCCGGCCATCTTGGCCATCTTGGGCGGCTGGGTGTCGGGCTTGAGGTCGGTGACGTCAAGAAAGGAGGCGATGCGCTGGGGATCGAAGGCCGCGATCAGACTTGTCATCCGGTCGGCATCGAACTCCACCAGCGGCGTGGCGGCTATGGGGTATGGTGCGGGCATGGCGGCAACGATAAAATGATTCGGTCGATTCGGGGTTATTATACATCCCCGGGCTTCTAAATGTCAATTTTTATTCAATCACCCAGCATCGTTCCCACCTGGTACCTCTCCCCGTCGCTGGTTACCGTCACCGCCCCGCAGAGGTCGGTCCGATAGAGACTGGCTCCTACATTCGAATAGTTTTCAAGGGCCTGGGGATGCGGGTGCCCGAAGCGGTTGAACTCGCCCGCCGAGAACACGGCCGCCTCCGGCCCCAGCAACCGGGCCAGCTTGGGGCCGTTGTTGTGCCTGGCCCCGTGATGCGGCACCTTGAGTACGGTGCACGAAGGCAGGAGGCCCTGGCGGAAGAGATGGCCCTCCAGCTCCGGCCCCATGTCACCGGTGAAGAAATAGCTGTGCCTGCCGTATTCTATATAGCAGACAAGCGATGTTTCATTCCCGTTCTCCATGGTGTCCGGCCGGCTGTAGAGGAAGCCGCGGGCCGGCCAGATCCCGTCCAGTGTGTCGTAGCCGCATAGGCTGTCAAGCCGCACGCCTTTCCGGACGGCCGTCTCCAAAGCCTCCCGGTACAGTTTTTTGCCGCTATGGTGATGGGTGACCGTCAGCCGTTTAACGCCGGCCAGCTCCAACACCGATCTCAGCCCGCCGCAATGGTCGGCGTCGGCGTGGGTTATCAGCATCCGGTCTATCCTCCCTATTCCCCTGTAGCGGAGGAACGGGACCACCACCCTCCGTCCGTAATCGTAGCCTCCCCCTCCGGAAAAGCCCGGGCCGCCCATGCCGGCGTCTATGGCCAGCACACGGCCGTTGGGGAACACGATGACCGCGGCGTCGCCCTGCCCCACGTCCAGATAGTGGACCTCCAGCCGCGGGGGAGCGGCCAGGGCCTGGCGCCAGACGATGAGGTTGGCCAGCGCCAGGCAGGCGCCGATGGCGGCCATCCTCCACCGTCCGGGCCGGGACCAGTTGAAAAGCAGAAGGGCGCCCAAAGCGTAGACCGCGATCTGGGCCTGGTCCGGCCTGGGCCACGAGACCGAAGCCGCCCCCAGACCGGCGAAAAGGTCGACCGATTTCAGGAGCAGCCAGGAAGCCCCATAGGCGCTGGCGGCCAGGAGCGCGGCCAGATGGTGGCTGATCAGCGCGGCCAGCGACATGGCTATCCCTTGGGCCAGCACCATCCCGGCCAGAGGCACCACTACCAGGTTGGCGGCCAGCGAAACCAGCGGCACCCGGTGAAAATGCCAGGCCAGGAACGGGGTGGTCGCCAGCTGGGCCGCGGCCGACACCGCCAGCGGCGTCAGCACCCAATGGCGCACCGCCCGGGAGCCGGTCAGCTTGAAAAGCAGGTTTTGGACGGGGCCGGTCATCGTCAGGATGCCGAAGGTGGCGGCGAACGACAGCTGGAAACCCACGGTGAAAATGGCCTGGGGCCAGAACGACAGGATCAGCATCCCGGACAGCCCCAGCATGTTCAGGCCGCTGCCCTGGCGCTCGAACAGCATCCCCAGCATCACCGCGCAGCTCATGATGGCCGCCCGGACTATGGACGCCGAGCCGCCGGTCAGCGCCGCGTAAAGGGCCAGGCCGGCCATGGCGGCCAGGTAGGAGGCCCGCCTGGGGACGCGGGCCACCCGCAGCATGGTGAAGAGGATGAGGGCCACCAGCGCCACGTGCAGCCCGGACACCGCCAGGACGTGGGTGGTTCCGGTCCCGGAAAAGGCGTCCTTCACCCTGTCCGACAGGAGGTGCCTTTCGCCCAGCAACAGGCCCAGGAGCAGCGCCGCCTCGTCGCCTTCCAGATATCGCGATACCGCCGACCTGACGTGCTTCCGGGCCGGGATGATCAGGCCGGCCATGATCTGATTGCCCCCCGTCCTGCCGACCAGCGCCGCCTGCCTTGAGGCCAGAATGCCGGCCACCTCCTGGTGCTCCAGGTATTGCCGGTAGTCGAAGCCGCCCGGGTTGCGGGACGGGCCGGCCAGGCGCCAGTCTCCCTCCACCCGCATCCTGTCGCCGTACCCCGGCTCCAGCCCCAGGTCGGCAGGCAGGTAAACCGACGCCTTGAAGCCCGCCGGCGACCATCCGCCGGATGCGTTTCCCACCGCCTCCACCGAACCGGTGAAAATCCAGCGGTTATTCGACAGTCTGGGTTCGCCGGAGACCAGCATCAGCGCGCTCT
Organism: bacterium UBP2_UBA4780; assembly: GCA_002403115.1. Classification (GTDB taxonomy): domain Bacteria; phylum Edwardsbacteria; class AC1; order AC1; family EtOH8; genus UBA8901. The sequence continues at coordinate 16,504 of DHHE01000110.1, forward strand.
GCCGACCGGGCGAGACCGGGGCCTCGGCAGCCCGGACGCGGACCCCGTGCCAGAGGCATCCGCTCCAGGACAGGACCAGCAGCCAAAGCCAGCCTCCGGCCCTTGACCTCCCCCAGATGGCGGCCGCGGCCGCCGCCGAGGCCAGTCCCAGGGCGGAAAACAAAACAGGGATATCGACGGAATCACCGATCAATATCCCTGCGGCCAAGGACAGGAAGAGGCGTACCGCCGGATACCTATCCATTAATCATCTTAGACATAGGAGATGCGCTGCTTGTCGGGCTTCTTGAGCTTCGAGGGTATCGGCTTGGGCTTGGGGGCCTGATCGGATTCGGCCGTAACCGCCATCTGGGGAGCCGCCGGCGGACGGACCGGGGGCCTGGCCGCGGCCGGTACCGGCTGGGGCCGCTGGATGGCCGGCTGGGGCGCCGGCCGCTGGACGGGCTGCTGAAATTGGGGCTGGGGCGCCTGGCGCGGGGCCGGCTGCTGGTACTGCGGTTGCGGGGGAGGCGGGGCCGGCGGGCGTTGCTGGGGCGCCGGCTGGGCCTGGGGTTGGGCCGCCTGGGGCATTATCTGACGGGAAGCCGGCGGCGGGGCCTGACGCGGCGGCGGGGTCGGCTCGGGCTCCGGCTCTTCGGCTGGCTGCAGGGCCATCAGCTTCTGGGCGACGTCGCGGAAGGAGACGTCTATGCCGTAGGTGTTCTCGTAGGATTCCCGGGCCTTGTCCAGCTCGCCCAGCTGCTCGTAGGCCGTCCCCAGGTAGTAGTGGAGGCCGATGTACTCCTCCTCGGAGTGGCCGGGCGTGGCTATGCCCCGCTCGAACTGCTTGATGGCGAACTTGGGCTCCCCGCGCTCCAGGAAGCACAGGCCGAGCATCTCGAAGGCCGCCAGCCGCTCCTGCTCACCCTTGGAGGCCAGCTGGAACTCGGAGATGGCGTCCTCCAACAGTCCCATTTCTTTATAGGATATGCCGAGGTCGTAATGCTGGCGGTATTCCTCCTTGCCCACCTGCTGGAAGACCCCCTCCTTGAACTCGGCCAGGATCTCGGAGAGCGACAGGAACTCCTCCTGGGCGGCCGGCTCCTGGGGCTCGTCGGCCACGCTGAACTTGACCCGCGACTGCCGCCCCCCTTCCACGATGTCCCGCCCCCAGTGGACATTGGACTGGTCGGAGGCGGACTCGCCGGCTGGCACCGGCTCGGCATGGGCGGCCGGCTCCTCCTCCGGGGCCTGGACGATGAAGCTCTGGGGCTCCTCGGGCCCGGGCTGCGGCTCGCCCCATTCCGGCTGGGCCGGCTGGATCTCGGGGGCGATCTCGGGCTGGGGCTCCACGAAGCTGGCAGGCTCGGGATGGATCTCCATGCCCGGCATCTCCACCGAACCCTCGGGCAGCTCCGGCAGCAACAGTGACAGGTTCTCCAGCGCCAGCTCGTTGACCGGATCCATCTCCAGCACCTTCTGGTAGACGGCCGCCGCCTGTTCCTTGAGCTCCCTCCGCCTCAGGCACTCGGCCAGGCCCAGATAGGCCTCGATGATGTCCCCGTCCTGGCTGGACTGCAGGGAGATCTCCACCAGCTTCTGCCGGCTGCGCAGCTCCAGAGGCTGGATATCGGCGATCTTCTTGTAAACCTCGACCGCCCTCTCCACGTTTCCGTCACCCAGGAAGCCGCTGGCCGCGCTGTGGTACTGGTCGAGCGCCTCCTGGGTGGAGCCGATCTCCACCAGCAGGTCGCCCAGCTCGATGTTGGTGGCCCAGTCCTGCTTGGCCTCCATCTGCGGTTCGGCCGTCGACTGCTCCCTCTCCAGCACGATCTCGGGCGGCGGCGCGGCCTGCGGCTGATAGGAAGGGGGCGTCATCTCCGGGGGGGATTCCTGCCTCTGCTGCAGGATCTCCTCGATCACCCTGGCCGGTTTGATCTCGATGGAAGGGGCCGCGGCCGGCGCGGCCGGCTCCCCGCGCATGCTCCGGATGCGGGCCTCCAGGACCTCGGCCTCTATCTGCCGGCCCTGGTCGCGGTAGGCCTGGGCCAGCAGGCCGAATTCGTTGACCGCCTCCGGGATTCGCTTCTGAGCCAGGTACATCTCGGCCAGCTTGGACCGGATGTTGAGGTTCTGGGGATTGAGCTCGACGATCTGGTTGTAGACCGGGAAGGCCAGGTCCTGCCGGCTCTCCTTCATCATGCGCTCGGCGTACTCCAGCAGATTGGTGATGGCCTCGTTCACCAGCCCCTGGTGGATGTAGAGCTCGCCCAGGGTCTTGTATATCTCCGGATCGTCCTTGCGCAGCCGCAGGATCTTCTTGCAGACGGCGATGGCGTTGTTGTACAGGGCGTCGGTGCCGTAGCCCTTCACCGCCTCCAGGTAGTTGCCCACCGCGTCGTCGATGCTGTTGAGCTTTACGAAGGCGTCGCCGATGAAGTTGTAGACGCTGGCGTTGCCCGGCTCCTCGGCCAGCACCTTCTTGTACTCGGCCACCGCCTTGGCGTAATCGCCCCTCTGGAAGAGCTCCTGCGCCTTGTTTCTTATTTGATCTACCTTGGCCACTGGCTTGCTCTGACGTCAGCTGATATCATCGTCTTTATCTGGTTGACCTTCGGCATTTGCCCTAGAAGGCGTATTCCTGCCCCAGGTTCAGTTCGGTCTGCGAGGCATCCTCCTCGGCCGGCACCAGCCCCAGGTTGTAGGCCACCGTCTGGACCACCGCCGCGTCGATCATCTCCTTCTCCTGGAGGCAGCCCTCCATCAGGGCGTTGTCGCAGACGGCGTTGACCAGCCGGGGCCGCCCTTGGGAATAGCGGGCGATCAGGTCATAGGCGGTCTCGGTGAACATCTCCTCCTCGCGGCCGGCGATCACCAGCCGGTGCTGGATGTACTCCCTGACCGAGGCCGGGTCCAGGGGCTCCAGGTGGTAGCGGACGGCCACCCTCTGGTTGAGCGAGACGTCGGCCAGCAGGTTCTGGTTCAATTCCGCCATGCCGAACATGATGAAGGTGATCAGCCTGGTGTCCGACAGCTCCAGGTTCAAAAGCCCCCGGATCTCCTCCAGGATCGGCTGGCCCCGGAGCAGATTTGCCTCGTCTATCAGCAGAACCGGTTTGCGGCCCTCGGCGTGGATCTCCATCAGGCGCCGGGCCACGGCGGTGGAGATCTGAGCCTTCTCCTCCTGGAGGTCGCGGACGCCCAGCAGCAAGCCGATGCGCCGCAGGAACCACAGGGGACTGAAGTCGGCGTGGGTCAGCACCAGCAGGGCCGTCTCGAAACGCCCGTCCTCGCGCAGAATCTCCAGCAGCCGGCGGGCCAGCATGGTCTTGCCGGCCCCCACCTCCCCGGTCAGCACCCCCAGCCCCCGCATCCTCTCGGCCACGTGGGCCAGATGCATCACCGCCTGGCTGTGCTGCGGACTGTCGTAGTAGAACCGGTTGTCCGGCACGTTGGAGAAGGGATCCCCGCTCAGCTTGAAGAAGCGTTCGTAGTCCATCAGTGCTCCTTGTGGGTCGTTACAGGAACGATAGTCCCTGGTCCTTCAGGTATACTGTCTCCCCCTCGTCCGGATCTCCACCGGCCGCCTCTTCGGCCGGCGCGTCCGCCTCCTCCGGGGGCGCTTCCGGCCCATCAGAAATCGCCGTCTCCGGTTGTCCTTCCGGGAACGCTTCGGGAACGGCTTCGGCCACGAGACCGGCGGCCGGCACGACGGCGGCCGGCGGGAGGTCGGCAGCCATTCCCACCGGGGCCGGGATCTGCGGCGGGGCGGCGGCCGCGGGGGCCGGTTGCTCGGTAGCCCTGGCCGGCGGCGGGGCGGGCGGGGCCGTCGCGTCCTCAGGCTTCTCCGGTGGCTTGGTTCCCGCTGTTTCCGGGGCTTTTAGCTGGGACTCGATCCGCCTCAGCCTGCCGGCCACGTCCTTGTAGGTGATGTCCAGGATGTAGACCTGCTCGTACTCGCCCAGGGCCTTGGCCAGGTCGCCCATCTGCTCGTGGGCCAGCCCCAGGTTGTAGTGCAGGCCGACGTATTCGTTGTCCAGGAACTTCTTGATGGATAGCCCCTGGTGAAGCACCTCCTTGGCCAGCCCGAAATCACCCTGCTCCAGGAAGGACACCGCCAGCATCTCGAAGGCCTTGAGCTGGCGCCCACCTCCCTTGATGGCCTGTTGGAACTCGATGATGGCCTCGTCCCTCATGCCCTCGGAGCGGAAAAGCAGCCCCAGCTCGTAGTAGGGCTCGTAAGCCTCGTCTATTCTGGACCAGACAGCCTCCTGGAACATGCGGCCGGTCCCCTGGAACTCCTCCCGCAGATTGGTATGGTCGACCGCGCTGTTGTCCTGGAGGGCCAGCACCTTGGAGAGGGCCTCCTCGTTGGTGGGGTCGCGCTCCAGCACCTTCTGGTAGACGACCTTGGCCTTGCGGGCGAAGCCCCGGCGCTGCAGGACCCGGGCATAGGAGAGCTGCGTCTCCATTATCTTCCGGGGCTGGCCCATCTTCAGGGCCACGTCCACCAGGCGCCGGTAGGGGGCGATGTCGGCCGGCTCGGGCGCGGTCTCCGAGGTGTCGGACAGCAGCTGGTCGGCCAAATTCTTGACCCGACCGGCCAGTTCCCGCAAAACGGTGTTCTCCGCCAGGATGCCGGCTATCTTCTGATAGACGGAACTGATGGCGGTGAAGTCCGAGCGCAGCTTGAGCTGATCGACGTACTTCATCCACTCCCGGACCGAGCCGCTCTTCAGGCCCATCCGGGAATAGAACTCCCCGGACTTATTATATAACTCTATCCGTTCCCTGTCAATAGCCAATATCTTGCGGCAGGCCACGATGCCCCGGCCGTAATCGCCGGATTTCTCCGAGATCCGCAGGGTCTTCTCGAACTGGTCCAGGGCCTTGCGGTCTTCGCCGGCCTCCAGGCAGACGTCGGCCAGCATCAGGTTGAACTCCGGGTCCTCGGAGTCGAACATCAACACCTGTTCCGAGGCGCGCCGGGCCTTGTCCCATTCCCCCTTCTGGAAGAAGAGACGGCCCTGCTCCTTGAGCCTGGCTACTTCAGCCATGGCCCGCCCCGGCCGCCGGCCCCGACCCGCAGGCGGCGGTCCATTTGTAAGTATATGAATTACTCGGGCCTATCATTTTGCCTTATGGGAACCTCTTTTTATTGCCTTTTTTCACCGCAGACGCTGTACAGCCTACGTAGCCAATGCATCATAGGGCTACTACGGCCTGCCTGCGCGGAGCCGCTTCGGCACAGGCAGGCGTAGTAGGCTCGCCCAAAGCCTTGTGCGGCGGACAGGTCGGGCGAGACCTCAGAGATGATTTCTAATCGGGGCAAATTCGCTAAAATCAATGACTTCCATGCTCGGATCTTCTTCGCGTTCTTTGCGGTTGAGCCTAAAAGTGAATTATAGAGGTTCCTGATGGCACCGTCCGGTCACATCCCGGCGATGGCCTTCCTGACCGACTCCTGGGTCCGGGCGCAGAGTTCCATCGCCCTGGCTGAGATCTCCTCGGCCTTCCTGGTGTGCTCCTCCCTGAACTTGGCGTCCCTGATAGACGGCAGGTTGATGAGCACGTTGAGGGCGGCCCCTTCCACCCCGGCCCTGGCCATCAGGGCGGCTACCCCGGCGTCCGAGGCCGAGTTGGAGTTGCCCTTCTCCGAGACTTCGAAGGAAAGTTTCAGAGCCTCCAGGCAGGCCGAAGCCGTCTCCAAGGGCACCGCCGCCGCCTTCTTGTAGCCTTCCTCCATGGCCGCTTCCCGGGCCGCCTTCTGCTCGTCAGTGGCCTTTGGCAGGCGCATGGCCGCCATCAGGTCGTTGAAGGCCTCGGTGTCGTCGTCCACCGCCCGCAGCAGCCGGTCCTTGACCTCCTGGGCCTTCTCGGAAATGGCCGACATCTCGTCGAAAACCTTCTCGTAGCCCTTCTTGCCCACCGTCAGGTTGGCCACCATGGCCGCCAGGGCCGCCGCCAGGCTCCCGGCCAGGGCCGCCACCGATCCCCCGCCCGGGGCCGGCGACTCGGTGGAGACCTCGTCGGCGAATCCCTTTGCCGAAAGCGAGATCAGGGGACGGGCCTTCTCGAAGTTGTACTCGATGATCTTCTTGGAGGGCTCGAACGGCCCCAGCTGGTCCAGGCTCAGCGAGCGGACCGCGGTCTCGACCAGTTCCGATTCCGGCGCCCCGGCGCTCTTCCCCTGTCTCCTGAGGTAGTGCCGTCCGGCGTCAAGCATCGGCTTTAACGGAATTAAACCGACCAACTCGGAGCCGGTAACCCTCAACCCCAGTTTAGAGGCCTCCTCGCACACCGAGTCGAAGACGACGTGCAGGGGCGTGGTCTTGTAGTTTATGAGATTTATGGAAACCTGGGCCTGCCGGTAGCTGTCGATGTACCAGCCGATGGCCCGCACCGCCTGGTGCTTGCCCGGCAGCTTGACGGTCCTGCCCTTCTCGTCCTTGACCAGGTTGCCCTTCTCGTCGCGCTTGGCCCGGCCGCCCTCGCGGATGCTGAGGGCGATCTCGTGGGCCAGCTTCTTGTCCCTGGTGTTCAGGTTGACGTTGTAGGCGATCAGGAACTCGCGGGCCCCGACCACGCTGGCCCCCCACTTGGGCTTGAGCTTGGCCGGCCCGAAGTCAGGCTTCCACCTGGGATCCGCCAGCTTGGCCTCCAGGGCCTCGTACTCCCCGGCCCGGATCTCGGCCAGGCTCTGGCGCTCCGGGCTGGTGGCGGCGAACTCGTAGAGGTAGACCGGGACCTCCAGCTCCTCGCCCAGCCGCTTGCCGACCCTCTTGGCGATGGCCACGCAGTCCTCCATGGTGACACCGCAGACCGGGACAAAGGGGCAGACGTCCATGGCCCCCATCCGGGGATGGGCGCCCTTGTGCTTGGACATGTCTATCAGCTCGTAGGCCTTCCTGGCGGCCTGATATGCGGCCTCGGCCGCGCCTCCAGGCGTGCCGACAAAGGTGTAGACGGTGCGGTTGGTGTCGGCGCCGGGGTCCACGTCAAGCAGCTTGACGTCGGCCGTCTGGCGCACCGCGTCGGCGATGGCCTCGATGATCCTTTTGTCCCGGCCCTCCGAGAAATTGGGGACGCATTCCACTAACTGGGTCATTTTACCCCCTGATCTTTGTCGACATTCTTTGACATTGGCCGATCACGCGTGCCCGTGGCATTGATATAGTTGTTGAGCTTGATTGCCAATGTTGTGTGTTTCTTCAGATATTCGTCGAGTATTTGTTGATCAATGTAACCGCGTCGTTTTGCAAAAAGGACATGGGCTTTAGTTTCGTATAATGACCCCCTGGCCACCCTGCAGAATTGCTTATTCTCCTTATAATGATAGCGTCCAAATCCCTCGGCTATATTACTATACACCGAAGTCGAGGAGCGACGCAGTTGGGAAGTTAGATTGTACTTCTCGCTTTCCGGAAACTTGGCGCTAATTTCGTATATCCAATCAGCTAAATCAACTGCCAATTGATAGATAACCAAGTCCGTAAAATCTAGTATCTTGCCACCCATGCCATTTATGTCCATAAGTGTCAATAATGATCCAATAAATCATCCCACCACCGTCTTCCCGTTTTTAATGACCGTCCGCACGTAGTTGACCCCGAAGTGGTACGGCAGGTAGCGGTAGTTGGGTATGTCCAAAAGGATGATGTCCGCCTGTTTTCCGGTTTCTATGGAACCGAGCCTGTCCCCCCGGTTGATGGCATGGGCCGCGTTGATGGTGGCGGCGCAGATGGCCTCGGCCGGCGTCAGGCCCAGGTAGAGGCAGGCCAGCCCGATGACGATGGGCATGGCCTCCAGGGTGCAGGTGCCCGGGTTGTGGTCGGTGGCCAGGGCCACCGGGATGCCCATCTCCACCATTTTCCGGGCCGGGGCGTACTGCTTCTTCAGGGTCAGGCTGGTGCCCGGCAGCAGCACCGCCACGGTGCCGGCCTCCTTCATCAGCTCCAGGCCCGCCAGCGACGGGTGCAGCAGATGCTCGGCCGATATGGCCCGCACCTTGCCCGCCACCTCGGCCGCGCCCACGGCCGCCAGCTCGTCGGCGTGTATCTTGGGAATGATATCATAATTGGCGGCGGTTTTCAAAATCTTTTCCGCCTCGCCCGGAGTGAAAACGCCCTGGTCGCAGAAGACGTCGCAGAACTCGGCCAGNNTTTTCCCTCGGAAAACCGCCTCTCCCTTCTTCCGTCTTACTTCTCACTTCGTCAGGGAACTCGTGCGCCCCCATGAACGTCGGCACCACCTCCGCCGCCTGTCTATCGTTTAAATCCTTTACAACCTCCAGTATCTTGACCTCGCTCTCTGTGGACAGCCCGTAGCCGCTCTTGGCCTCGACCGTGGTCGTCCCCCACATCAGCATCCGGTCCAGACGCTTAAGCGCGGCTTTGGCGAGTTCCTCCTTGGAGGCCGCCCGGGTGGCCCGGACCGTGGAGCGGATGCCGCCGCCCCTGGCCGCTATGTCCATATAGGTTGCGCCCCCGGCCCTCAGCTCGAACTCCTCCTCGCGCGACCCGCCGTAGACCAGGTGGGTGTGGCAGTCCACGAAGCCGGGCATGGCCACCATGTTCCCGGCGTCGACGACCTTGGTGTCGCGGGTCAGCTTGAGCCTGGGCTTGAGCTCGGCGGTCCTGCCGACCTCTACGATCTTTCCGTCCGACACGGCCACCAGCCCGTCCTCGATGATGCCGAGCTGGGACATGTCTGACCCCACCCTTGCCTTTCCCTCCCCTCGTGAGCCTGCCCTGAGGTTGGCTCCTTGCTTATCTTCGAAGGGGGAGGGATGGGAGGTGTCAGTCAGCGTGAGCAGCTGGGAGATGTGTTGGATGATGAGGTTCATCGGAAAACCCGGACTGCCTATCTCTTCTTGTTTATGCAATATTGGGTGAACTATGCCGGCTCAACCGCCCAGAGGCTGCAATCGCCCCCTGCTTAAACAACATCACTTCCCCTTGGGGCTGCTTGTGGAGAAAGACCACACCGGGCCTGTCGCGGTGGCGCCGCATGAATCGTATGCTACTATTTTCCAGTAGTATGTTGTGCTTGCCGCGAAGGTCACATACCAATTGGACGATGTCAAGCTATCGGCCAGGAGCGGCGGGGGATTGGTAGTACCGTAGTAGATGTCAAAGTAGACCTGGTCCCAATCCGGATCATAACAGGACCAGTACAGAGTGTAATTATAGTAGTAGTAGGGTAGCACCGACCCGTTAGTGGGATATGGGCTAGATGGTACGGATGGTGGCCTATTGACGATGGTGATCAGCAGGGAGTCCGACCATGGGCTGCAAACACCATGCTCGTCCCTGGCCTGAGCCCGCACCGTAATTGTCCCCATTGATACGAATGTATATGTGCAGTAATTAACCATTCCTGAGGGATAATAGGTCGACCATCCCAAGGTGTCGCCGTTGCTGAAAGCGAAACGATAGCAGACATAGTCGCTGTCGGGATCCGTTGCTAGAGTGCTGATCTGGTAGTAGTTGTTACGGTAGCCGATGCTGGGACCGGTTGGTAACGCCGGCTTGTATGGCGCCCGGTTGGGCACCGACGTATCGGCCAGGACAATATTGGCTGTGGTGGTGGCGCCGGAAGACACTCTGATGCTGACGCTGCTGTTGTGGAAAGAGCTTTTTGAGGCGGTCACTATGTAGACACCGTGCTCCAGGTTCGCGATCGTATAAGCTCCGTTGGCATCGGTGGTGACGCTGGCCGAGGCCGGCTCAGTAGTTATGGTCGCCCCGGCTACGGGCAATTGCCCGGAAGCTGTAGTAACGTTTCCAGCTATCGCTCCCGCCGCTTCCGTCGTCGATACCGGATTTTCGTCCTTGCTGCAACCTGCAAAGATGATGCAGGCCAGAATGGCGATCCCCAATTCTCGTTTCATGTTTCCCTCGATAATGATTTTGTCTTTCGCTGCCGAGCGTATTATGCAAATACATTAATCCCGTTTAAACTTCGGACCCATTCCCTTCCGGACTTCGATGCGTCTGGCGCCAGAGTCCGGCCTGGATCACCAGCTGCGAGATGTGCTGAATGATGCGGTCCATTTATTTTAAGACCGGTCACTTCGTCATCGGTATCTTCACCTTCTTGGCCTTGGCCACCTTTTTAGCCAGTTCGTACCCGGCGTCCACATGCCGCATAATGCCTGTCCCCGGGTCGTCGGTCAGCACCCGCACGGTTCACGAACTCCTCTTTGTCCCCTCATTGGTCTGCACTGAGCTTGTCGAAGTGCAAGGAGGGGGTTGAGGGGAGGTCATTTGCGCCACCACAGGTTTCTAAAATGCTCGTCAGCACGCCACTAATGTTATTAATGACTTGATCATTGTAGAATCGCAGGACCACGATACTGCATGTCTCGATAAAACGCTGGCGCTTCGCATCGTATTCCTTTCTTTGGTCGGGACCGTGAGCCGAGCCGTCAAGCTCAATACCCAAACGCTTTTCCGGGCAATAGAAATCGAGTATGTAGCGCCCTATGCTGTGCTGCCTTCGGAACTTGAGGCCGTTTATCTTGCTTCCGCTCAGTTGCTTCCAGAGCAGGACTTCTGCTTTGGTCGAGTTGTTGCGTAAATACTTCCTCTTCGTCTTTAACCTTGACAAATTGTACAGCTTCGTCATGCTAAACCCCACTACCACCCCTTTTATCCCCTCCTTACTAAGGAGGGGACAGAGGGGTGGTGGATTCGTCACTTCATCATCGGCACTTTGACCTTCATCTTCTTGGCCACCTTCCTGGCCAGTTCGTACCCGGCGTCGGCGTGGCGAAGCACCCCCATCCCCGGGTCGTTGGTCAGTACCCGCTCGATCCTCCTGGCCATCTCTTTCGTTCCATCGGCCACCGTCACCTGGCCGGCGTGGATGGAGTAGCCGATGCCCACACCGCCTCCGTGATGGATGGACACCCAGGACGCGCCCGAGGCCACGTTGACCATGGCGTTGAGGAGCGGCCAGTCGGCGATGGCGTCCGAGCCGTCGCGCATGGCCTCGGTCTCGCGGTTGGGCGAGGCCACCGAGCCGCAGTCCAGGTGGTCCCGGCCGATGACGATGGGGGCCTTGATCTTCTTTTTCTTGACCAGGTCGTTGAACAGAAGGCCCGCCCGGTCCCGCTCCCCGTAGCCCAGCCAGCAGATCCGCGCCGGCAGGCCCTGGAAGCGGACCTTCTTCCGGGCCATCTCGATCCAGCGCCGCAGGTGCGCGTTCTTGGGGAACAGCTTGAGCACCGCCTCGTCGGTCACGGCGATGTCGCTCGGGTCCCCGGACAGCGCCGCCCAGCGGAACGGCCCCTTGCCCTCGCAGAACAGGTCCCTGATGTACTCCGGCACGAAGCCGGGCACCTCGAAGGCGTCCTCGACGCCGTGCTTCTTGGCCTGGCCCCTGATGTTGTTCCCGTAGTCGAAGGCCACCGCCCCGGCCTTCTGCATGTCCAGCATGGCCCGCATGTGGACGGCCATCGACTGCCAGGCCCGCTGCTTGTACTCTTCAGGATCGCTCTTGCGGAGCTCCAGGGCCTCGGAATACGGAATCCCGTGCGGCACGTAGCCGTTAAGCTCGTCGTGGGCCGAGGTCTGGTCGGTGACCACGTCCGGGACGACGCCGCGTCGCACCAGCTCGGGCAGGACGTCGGCGCAGTTGCCCACCAGGCCGATGGACTTGGGCTCGCCGCGTTTGACGCAGTCCTGGACCAGGCGCAGGGCGTCGTCCAGGTTGTTGCGCATGGCGTCGCAATAGCCGGTCTCCAGCCGCTTCTGGATGCGGGCCGGATCCACCTCCACGTTAAGGATGACCCCCTCGTTCATGGTGACCGCCAGGGGCTGGGCTCCGCCCATGCCGCCCATGCCGCCGGTGAGCACCCACTTTCCCCTGAGCGACCCGCCGAAGCGCTTCCCGGCCAGGGCCCCGAAGGTCTCGTAGGTGCCCTGGAGTATGCCCTGGGTGCCGATGTAGATCCACGACCCGGCCGTCATCTGGCCGTACATGATCAGGCCCAGGGCCTCGAGCCGCCGGAAGTAGTCCCAGTTGGCCCAGTTGGGCACCAGGTTGGAGTTGGCGATCAGCACCCGCGGGCAGTGGGGGTAGGTGCGGAGCACTCCCACCGGCTTGCCGGATTGGACCAGCAGGGTCTCGTCTTGCTTTAGCGCCTTGAGAGACTTGACGATGGCGTGGAAGCAGTCCCAGTTGCGGGCCGCCTTGCCGGTGCCGCCGTAGACCACCAGGTCCTGGGGCCGCTCGGCCACCGCCGGGTCCAGGTTGTTCATCAGCATGCGCAGGGCCGCCTCCTGCTGCCAGCCCAGGCAGGAGCGCTTGGTTCCGGTGGGGGATTTGATTATATGAGACATTCGATTGCTCCTTTTTCTCAACCACGAAGGCACGAAGGCCACTAAAGATGTGTCAATTTATTATCCGCTTGATGCCGTTTCTGAGCATCACTTCGTTCCAATTAATCAGAAAACCCAGACGATACCCACCGAGCTTGAGATATGTTATGATCTGAGCTTTGTGTATCGGCTGTAGCGATTCCACAGTCTTGTTTTCGATGACAACAGCTTCGTTGACAATCATGTCTATCCGAAAGCCGGCGTCGATGCGAATCCCATCGTATTTGACCGGTAAAGAAACCTCGGTGGCCACCCGGAATCCTGCTTTCTGCAACTCGTAAACTAGACATTTCTGATAAACGCTTTCCAGAAGGCCGGGCCCGATATTCTTGTGGACCTTGATAGCTGAGTTAACTATGGCTTTCGCGATATCTTCAAATTCGGTGTCGAACATCGAACCAAACGCCATGTTTAATAGCTTCGTGTCTTCGAGCCTTCGTGGTTAAGCCCCTAACTTGTCTATCGCCTCCAGCCGGGCCAGCAGGGGCGGGTGGCTGTAGTGGAAAGCCACGTAGAGCGGGTGGGGGAACAGGTTCGACAGGTTCCTGCCGCCCAGCTTGCGCAGGGCGGTCTTCATGTCTTCGGGCTCGGGGTGAAGCCCCAGCGAGTAGGCGTCGGCCTGGTACTCGTGGCGGCGGGACAGCCACGAGGTCAGCGGCGACAGCATCAGGCCCAGGGGCGAGAACAGCATCGAGGCCACCAGCAGGGCCAGCCCCACCACCGGGCCCTCTAATCCCATGTTTGCATAGATTTTTGCCAGCCCTATCGATTCGTATAGCCAGGGCCGCGCCATCACCTGGGCGGCCAGGTACAGCGCCAGTCCCGAGGCCAGGGCCGAGGTTCCCAGCATCCTTGGGATGTGCCCCAGCTTCCAGTGCCCGATCTCGTGCCCCAGCACCGCCAGCAGTTCGCCGTGGCTGTAGCTCTTCAGCATGGTGTCGTAGAAGACGATCCTCCGGGTCTTGCCCAGTCCGGTGAAGTAGGCGTTGTCGTGGGTGCTCCGGCGCGAGGCGTCCATCTGGAAGACGCCGGCCAGCGGGAACTCCGCCTTCCGGGCCAGGGACAGGATCTTCTCCCCCAGCTCCGGATCGGCCAGCGGCTTGAACTTGTTGAACAGCGGCGCCAGCCAGACCGGGGCCACGAAGACGAGCAGCACCGAGAAGGTCATGACCAGCCCCCAGGCCGCCAGCCACCACCAGCGTCCCAACCACCCGATGAAAAGGTAGAATCCGAGGAACAGCAGTCCCATCAGCAGGCCGGAGACCAGCAGGCCCTTGGCCTGGTCGGCCGCCCAGGTCTTGGGGGTGATGGTGCTGAACCCGAAGCGTTTCTCGATCCCGAAGCTTGAGGCCAGCGAGGCCGGCAGCCCGGCCAGGTGCAGCAGGAACAGCGGGACCAACAGGGCCGCCAGTCCCTGGAGCCCGGGATGCGTCGCCGTGCCCGAGAGGTTGCGGGCCAGCCAGGGCAGAAAGCCTGATGCCAGGATGACGGCGGCCGCGGCCAGCGATACCGCCCCGCCCCAGCATCCCAGCCCGGCGTTGGCCCTGTTGTATTCGACCATGGCGGCGATCCTGTCCCGGTCGAACCATCCCTCCAGCCCGGCGGGCAGTCCCCGGGCGGCCCGGGCCCCCATGTGCCTCGCGTTGGCAAGGGACAGGGCGCAGGAGAAAAGAAAACCGAAGGCCAGGACGGCGATGATGACCGCCATCTCAGGATCCGCCGGCCGGTTTCTTCTTGAGCTCCAGCTGGGCCCTATCCCGCCAGGCCCCGGCGCCGATGGCATCGAATGTGGCGAAGGCCTCCTCCAGGTGGTTGGGCGGCGAAGAAGCCTGGCCGGACCGGGCCTGCAGCATCCCCAGCCAGTAGCTGCCGATGCCCTCCTGCAGCCTCATGCCCAGGGAGCGGAAGATCTCCCGGGCAAGCTTCAGCTGCCTGAGGGCCTGGTCGTGCCGTCCCATTTCCATGGCCGCCCTGCCGGACAGCAGGTTCAGCTGGCCCTGGTGGCTGCCGTGCCTGCTTGAGAAAAGCTTTCGTATCCTTCCCAGGGCCTTGAGCGCCTCGCGGGGGCTGCCCTGCTCCAGCCAGAGTTCGGCCGACAGCTGGACGACCATGCTGGCCATGAATTTCGAGCGGATGGTTCTGGAATCCCGGTAGGCCTTCCTGATGGCCTGCCGCGCCTTTCTCAGTTCGCCGGCCTCCATGTGGCAGGCGGTCAGTGAGATGGCCAGCAGGAACCTGTTGGTGATGCTCGGCGAGGAGGCGCAACGGGCCGCCTCGGCGAAAAGCCTCCTGGCCTGGCCCAGGTCCCCCAGGCAGAGGTGGACGTCCCCCATCCCGTTGAGGATCAGCTGCCTGCTCTCCCTGTCCCCGGCCTCATCGGCCAATGCCAGCGCCTGTTTCAGCGACTCCAGTGCTTTCTGGTACTGGGCGGTGCCTCGGTACACCAGTCCCATGTTGCGCAAGGCCAGCATCCCCAGGCCCTTCTGGGGAACCTCGGCGTTGATCTTGAGGGCCGCCAGGTAGCAGTCCAGCGCCTGGGAGAGCTGGTCCAGGTCGGAATGTATGTTCCCCAGCGAGACCAGGCTGATGGCCTCCCCCCGGCGGTCGCCCACCAGGCGCTTGAGGCTCAGCGAACGTTGCAGCAGGTCCATGGCCCGCGAAGTGTCCCCCTGGACCCGGGCCAGCACGCTCAGGTTCCCCTGCACCAGCGCCTGGTTGATCCTGTCGCCCCTCGACTGGAAGGCCTTGAGGGCCTTGCCGAAGTAGCGCCGTGATTCGTCCAGCCGGCCACGGGCGAAGGCCAGGTTCCCCAGGTTGGTCCAGGCCTGGCCGGTGGAGATCTTCCCGCTCTTGAGCGAGATCGAGCGCCTGAGAGACTCGGCCGAACGCCCGTACTGCCCGAGGTTTTTATAGATCACCCCCAGCAGGTTCAGGGCGCCCGACATGGCCGCGCCGTTCTTCATCCCCTTGAAGAGCTGATAGGCCCGCCTGGCCGGGGCCAGCGCCTGGCGGTGCCGGGACAGCCCGTAGGACGTCACCAGCGCGGTGCGGAACAGGACCTCGGCCTCCCTGGCGTGATTCCTGGAGGATTTCGCCTCCCGGAGCATCCATTGGTACTCGACCAGCAGCTTCTGGGGATCCCCGATGCGGAACCCTATCTCCAGGCACTTGATCCTGGCGTTCCAAACCCTTTCGTCGTCCTCCGGCACCCCGGCCGCCCTCAGCAGCTCCAGCGCCCATTCGTAATAGCGTCTGGCATCCCAGTTGGAGTACTTGTGCTCCGCCCTTTCGGCGGCCTTCAGGCAGTAGCCGACGCCCCTCTCGTGGTCCAGGGCCCGGCGGTAGTGGTGGGCCAACTCCTCAATGATGCCGGCCTCGCTCCCCCGGTGCCTCCTCTCCAGTATCTCGGCCACCCGCCGGTGCACCTCCCGGGCGCCGGCCCCCTGGGCCCACTTCTGGTAGATGGCCTGCTGGGAGATCTCCTCGCGGAACATCAACCGGCCCCGCTCCCCCCCGGCCAGCCCGCTCCGGACTATCTCCTCCAGCAGCCCGTCGACATGCCCGGGGTTGAACCCGGTGATCTCCTCGATGATCTCCCGGTCGAAGCTTCCGGCGGCGCTGGCCACCGCCAGCAGCTCCCGGGCCTCCGGGCTCTGGCGGGCTAACTTCTGCTGGACGACGTCGGCCACCTTCCGCGGCACCGTCATCTCCTCGGGTTCGCCGAACCGCCAGCAGTCGCGGTCCACCGCCAGGTGCTCCCGCAGATGCAGCTCCCGCAGGATCTCCTCGATGAAGTAGGGGTTGCCCCCGCTCTTCTTGATGACGAAGTTGGCCAGCCTTTCGCCCGGCTCCTCGCCCAGGGCCAGGCTGACGCTCTCCCTGATGGCGGCGGGGTCGAAGTGGCCCAGTTCCACCTCGTAGAGCTCCAGCTCCCGGCCCACTCCGGCCATGAACTCCTGCCATTCCGGCCCCATCTCCTCGCTGCGGCAAATGAGGACGAAGGTGATGTCCCGTTCCCTCAGCGCCCTCATCAGGTAGCGCAGCACCCCGGGGGATTCCCGGTCCATCCACTGGATGTTGTCCACCACCAGGATCTTCTTGATGTCACCCTGCTCGACCACCAGCCGCACCCCCTCGTACAGCCGGTACTTGTCAAGCACCGGGCCGATCTTGCTGACTTGCTCGCTAAGCGACTGCCCCAGCTCCGGCAGAAGCTTGGCGACCTCCAGCTGGAAGGCCGGCGGCAGCTCTTTGACCAGCTGCTCCCCGCGGCGGCGCAGCTTGTAGCTTAAAAGCTGCCTGATGCAGTAGTAGCTGATGGCCTCGTCCAGCGCCAGGCAGTCGGCCCAGAGCACCTCGCGGTAGCTGATCCGGTTGAGCACCTCCCGCACCAGCCTGGTCTTGCCGATGCCCACCGCCCCCTTGACCAGCACCACCTTGGCCCGGCCCTCGGCCGCCATCAGGCAGAGGCTCAGGAGCTCCTTCTCCCGGCTGCGGTTGACGAAGGCCTTGATGGGCACCTCCAGGTGCCTGGTGCGCACCGCCCCCAGCCGGTCGCGGCCCCGCCGTTTGGCGTCGTAGAGCGACTCGTCGGCGATCTTAATCAGCTCGGCCACCCCGGAGGCGTCCCGGGGGTGCTCGGCGATCCCCACGCTGATGGTGACGGAATGCCCGGCCATTTTGCGGAACCGGCATCGCTCCAGAATCCTCTGGTAGATACGCTCCGAGTCGTCCCGGCCGATGCCCTGCATGTAGCAAAGGAACTCGTCGCCCCCGTAGCGCACCACCCGGTCTCCCGGCCGGATGCAGGAGCGGAGAAAGGCGGCGAACTCCCGTATCACCTGGTCCCCGCGCAGGTGGCCGAACAGGTCGTTGATCTCCTTGAAGCGGTCGATATCCACCATCACCAGGGAGAAGCAGGCCCGCCGGTCCATCAGGGTCCGGATCTCGGGCTCCAGCACTTCGCTCAGGTAGCGGCGGTTGAAAGCACCGGACAGATCGTC
>DHHE01000060.1:0-1691 GCA_002403115.1 bacterium UBP2_UBA4780
GGGATCAAGTTGCTCGGCGCCGACAGGCAGACGGTCGAGGTCAAACCGAACGAGCCGACCGAGGTCCGCTTCGGCTACAAAGCGAACTCCATGGGCCCGGTAGTGTTCCGCTTCTCGGCAAAATCGCCCGGCGGAAGCGACGGCCTGGAGACGACGGTGCCAGTGCGCATGCCCAAGCTGACTGAGGCGGTGGCACTCTACGAGCAGACCGACGACCGGGCGACCCAGGCGCTGGTGGTGCCGGAGAAGGTCTGGCCGGACGTGGGCGGCCTGGAGGTGACAACGGCCTCGACCGCCCTGGTGGGCCTGGAATCCAACCTGGACTACCTGATAACCTACCCCTACGGCTGCTGCGAGCAGACCATGTCCAAGCTGATGCCGATGATCCTGGCCCAGGACATCGTCGAGGCCTTCGGACTGGCTCCGGCCAAGGGGCAAAAGCTTCGCGACTCGGTCAGGGCCGGCCTCGAGCGCATCTACAAGTTCCAGCGCTCGGACGGAGGCTTCGGCAACTGGCATGTCAGCCACTGGACCAGCGACTACCTGACCACCTACGTACTCTACGGGCTGTACAAGGCCAAACAGAAGGGCTACAGCATCGACCAGGGCGTGGTGGACAGGGCGGCCAACTATCTGTCGGCCAACCTTAAATGGGTGATGACCCCGCAGAGGCTGAATTCGCCCTATTCCATCAACGGCCGGCTGTCGGTGATGGCCTACAGCGCTTACGTGTTGTCTCTCTGGGGCAGAAAGGAGTCCCAGGCCGTCGACCAGCTCTACGAGAAGCGGACTCAGATAACCATCTTCGGCCAGGCCATGCTGCTGCGGGCCCTCAAGCACTCAGGGGCGGCCGCGGCCAGGCAGGAGGAGCTGGCCCAGATCATGCTCAACAACGTCAAGGTGACCCCCACCACCTGGCATTTCGAGGAGGGCTCGGACGAGGGAGGCTGGTGGTGGTACCAGAGCCACGCCCGGACCACGGCTTTGGTACTGTCGACCATGCTGGAGGCCCAGGGCCAGTTCCAGAATTCTGAGAAGGTCGTCAAGTGGCTGATGTCCGAGCGCAAGGTGCGCGGCCGCTGGCGTTCCACCCAGGAGAACGTCTTCGTCTTCGAGGCCCTGGACGCCTACTTCAACGCCTACGAGAAGGACGTCCCGGACTTCACCGCCACGGTCAAGGTGGAGAACCGGGAGATCCTAAAAGAGATCTTCAAGGGACGGGAGCTCAAGACCCGCTCCCAGAAGTTCGGCCTGAACGAGTTCAAGCCCGGCCAGAAGTTACCGGTGGAGGTGGCCAAACAGGGGCCGGGCCGGCTGTACTACGGCCTGCGGATGACCTACGCGCCGCTGGCCCCGGTCAAGGAGCGCGACGAGGGCTTCGCGGTCTCCAAGAGGATCACCACCTTCAAGGGCGACACACTGGTCAAGGTTTTCGAGGCCGGAAAGACCTACAAGGTCACCCTCAAGGTCTCGACCACCCAGGAGAGGCATTTCGTGGTGGTGGACGATCCCCTGCCGGCCGGGTTCGAGGTGGTCAACACGGCCTTCGCCACCGAGAGCCGGGAGCAGATGAGGCAGATGGGCCGCACCCAGGAGTACTCGGGCGACGACCCCTGGGGCAGCTGGTGGGGCCGGTTCGACCATACGGAGATCTACGACGACCGGGTGCTGCTGTTCGCCGACCAGCTGGC
>DHHE01000060.1:1742-4301 GCA_002403115.1 bacterium UBP2_UBA4780
CCGGATAGGTTGGTGGTGGTGAAGTAAGCGGTTGCTGAGCTGGCGAAAAGAAAACGCCCTCCCCGAAAGGGGAGGGCGTTTTAATGGGGATGGCTAACGTTCCGCGAGTACCCGAAGTTGGCGACCAACGGGAGCCAATTTGGGCGAAGCGAAGCGTAGCCGGGTACTCGCAGTTATGTGCAGTGCCCGACCACCAAATCATTCCTTCTTGCCAATAAAAATTGTGAGCGGGTATTCTCCTTCTCCAAGAAGATATTCATCGTAAATGCCATCTAAATTTCTTATTTCCATGTTGAAACCTGCATTTTTTAAAACTTCATCCCATGTTTCTTTTGGAAATAGACCCGCCTTAGATTCTTCTATATATTTGCTGAGCTTTCCTTTTTGTCGGATCAAATAAAGCATTGTAATCTCATATGTATTCGGAACATAAGGGTTAATATAATTATTCTCCATCAATGTTACGTGTGTATCACCCTTTTCACCAGTATAAGCAAAATTATTATTCTGAAATGTTTCTTTGGTTTTACCCACTATCATTAAAACTCCACTGGGTTTTAAATGTATTGCTGATGTTTGTATAGCTTGCTTCAAATCATCCAATGTAACCATATAATCAATACTGTCCGGTATAACAACACAGTCAAACCGTCGATTTAAGCGTATCGTACGCATATCGCCTTCAACATATTCAATTTCAGGGTTAGTAACTTTCGCTTTCTCTAACATTCCAATACTTATATCAACGCCTGTAACTGTATAATGATTTTTAAAATAAAAGTCATGCCCACCGGCACCACATCCAAGATGTAATATCGTATTAACAGGCGCTTTACTTGTACTATTGATTAATCCGATATATCCATTTAATTCATCTTCGTAATCTTTTGGGTCGGCAAGAAAATCCTCTGTCCATGCAAGTTCATTGTATGAAATCCAATTTGAAGCCATATCTTCATCTCTCCTTTATCTTCGTATTCTCTATTGTCGGGCATTGCACATAACTAGTGGATTTGCGAAACTATTTCGTAAACCCTCCCCAAAATGGCAGGATATACGGCCCTATTGCGTATAATCAGTATATAAGTTTTCTCTCCATCTGTCAAGGCTTTTTCTTTTTCCCCGCCGGCGCCTCTTCCATCGGCCTCGGCTCCACCTGGAACCTTATTATGGTGTAATACTTTTGGGGGTCTCCCTTACCGAACAGGCCGGGACCCCTCAGGTACTCCTCCTCGTGGGGGCCGGCTATCCGGTACCCCTGGGCGGTTATGAAATCGACCAGGCGCTGAAAGGTGGGCGCCTCCC
Organism: bacterium UBP2_UBA4780; assembly: GCA_002403115.1. Taxonomy (GTDB): domain Bacteria; phylum Edwardsbacteria; class AC1; order AC1; family EtOH8; genus UBA8901. Next base: position 3,048 of record DHHE01000060.1, read on the forward strand.
CGGTATAGGGTCCGATATGCAGGATCTCGGCCACCTCCCCATATCTCCAATCGTCTATATAGACCCGGTATCCCGGGACGGACGTGTCCCGGGCCAGCTGGGCCCCGGCGGGCACGGGCAGGGCGTAGAGCCCGGTCCATTGGTCCTTGGGCGTCTCCAGAGGCTTGGGCCAGCGGGCCCGCGGTGCCACCATGCCCCGGGTCTTGATCGCCTTGAAATAAGTCTTGAACAATAAGGCGAAAGCCTTTTCGCCGACCTCGTTGGGGTCGCCCTCGGACTCGACCACCAGCATCCGCTGGTCGGGTTTTTCCACTATCCGCGGGACCTTGAGGGCCAGGTAGGGCTTGAGGTCGGGCCCCCGCATCATCAGGTAGCCGGAGAGTACGATGCCGGCCGCGACGATTACCAGCAGAATGGCCAGGGTGATGAGCGCCTTCTTGAGCATGCGATCGCCTTTTTTAAAAGTTGACCAATCCTAGCTCCACTCCTTGTTTTATGGAGGACGGAAGGGCGGTTCGTTTATTTTGCCAGCATTCCAACAAAAGGACATTCATCCCGACTGATCGCCTTTTGGCGCATGGTCCTTCGCCTGGCGGTGAGTCTGGAATCAACACGTTCAGCCGCAGACAAGCGGACCAACCAGTCCCTGTCGGATAAAAGGTTGTTCCAGGCGGCTGCTGAGGTGTCCGAGGCAACCCTGACATCGGCATAGAGGGCTTGGGCGATGCGGTCCAGGGTCGAAAAACCGGGGGTTACCTTCGTTTCCTTGTCTAGGTGTCTGGTATTTAACGATTTGGTTATTTCCACCATGGCATCCCTGGCGGTGAAGCGGACTCCGTAGTGGATGTCGGGTAGCAACGGAGCCAGTAACGGAAGGGACGACCTGTCGCCGGTAGATTTCAGCCCGTAAGCCCCGTAGCGGCGGATGGCCTCGGATGAATCGCCCAGGGCTTTGGAGAAAACATCCCTGGCCAGGCTTTTACCAGACCCCGGTATTTTGATCTGCGACAAGGCGTCCAGGGCCGCGGGCCTGAGCTTGGAGGACGGGTCGCCGGCCAGAGCGGAAAGCGCGGGGAAGGCTTTTTCCGAGCCTATCTTTCCCAGGAAGTAGACCGCCGCCCTGGCAGGCTCCGGCCGGGCGGTGTCGGCGAAAGCACAGAGGCCGGGCACCGCCTTTTCGCTCAATGCCTTGAAGATCTCCTCCAGGGCCTGGCGCTCGGTGCCGCTCCTGTAGTCCAGCTTGGAGAGCAGCCG
>DHHE01000038.1:0-3112 GCA_002403115.1 bacterium UBP2_UBA4780
TGGAATCTGGTAATAGTCTAAAAGCCATCGGTTTACGCCCCAAAAACATTCTATAGTACCCACACTAAAGCCAGAAGAACCAATTTTGACATCCGTTTTTACATGCCATTGGTTTCCGTCACCGTCCTCAGCGTCGGCCTGGACCCGGCCAACAATTCACCGCTGGTCATCCTGGGGGAGGCCGGAGGGGAACGGGCCCTGCCCATCTGGATCGGCTCGCCCGAGGCCCTGTCCATCAACCTGGCCCTGGACGGGGTGGCACTGGAGCGCCCCCTGACTCACGACCTGGTGAAGTCCCTGCTCGATGGCCTCCAGGCCACGGTGGAGAGGATAGTCATCACCGAGCTCCGGGGCGGCACCTTCTTCGCCCAGATCATGCTGAGCGCCGGTGGCCGCCTGCTGGCGGTGGACGCCCGGCCGTCCGACTCCATCGCCATCGCCCTCAGGACCAAGTCCCCCATCTTCGTGGACGAGGAGGTGCTGGGCCGGCACGGGTTGTCCCGTCCCGGTGACGGCGGCCCGGACGGGCTGGCCGAGCGCCTGAAACGCATCAAGCCCGAGGAATTCGGCAGATTCACCCTGTGAGGCTGTAATGGAGCGATCGTCCGGCCGGAAGGGTTCGATTTTCCGGCCATCTTTAATTATGCCTGTTGTCCTGAAAAGCAAACGCCTGGCGGCGCTGGCCCTGGCCGTTCTGCTGGTGGCGGCCGGATGCGCCAAGCGCCAGACGCTGGGACAGATGGAGGCCGACGACCTCTACCTGTCCCTGTTGGCCCAGGCCTCGTACCTGAATGATTCCGGGGACCTCCCCGGGGCCGTCCAGGCCTACCGCAGGGCCCTGGGGTTGAACCCGGGCTCGGCCCTGCTCAACATGGAGCTGGCTCACGCCCACTATCGGATGGGCAACGACACCATGGCCGTCCACTACGGCAAGCGGGCCGTCAGGCTGGAACCGGAGGAGGCCGACTACCGGCTGGTGCTGGGCAACGCCCACATGCTGGCCAGGGACCTGGACCTGGCGGCCGCCCAGTACCGCGAGGCCTACCGCCTGCGCCCGGCCGACAACGTGCTGCACACCCTGGCCGGGCTCTACGAGGCGCAGGGCCTGCCCGACTCGGCCGCGGCGGTTTACTCCCGGCGGCTGGAGGAGAGGGATGATCCGGCCGTCAGGATCCAGCTGGCCTCGGTGCTGACCCGCGCCCGGCGCTGGCCCGGGGCTCTCGAGCAGTACCGGCATATCGTCCGGGCCGATTCCTCGGACGTCAGGGCCCTGACCGCCCTGGCCGGGCTTCATCAGGTCCTGGGCCAAAACGATTCCGCCCTTCACCACTACTCCAGGGCCGAGGACCTGGAGCCGGGGAACGTCCAGCTCAAGGCCGCTGTCTTCAACCTGCTGATGGGCCTCCGGGATTACAGGCAGGCGGCCATCCAGGCCGGGAGCCTCCTGGAGCTGGACCCGGCCAACCGGTCCATCCGGCTGCAGCTGGCCCGGCTTTACCACCACCTGCCCGACCACCGCCAGGCCGAGGCCCAGTACCTGGCCCTGCTGGAGCAGGACAGCGCCAACACCGAGGCCCTCTACACCGTGGCCAAGATAAGGCTGGACCGCAAGGATTACGGGGGGGCGCTGGATTACTTCCGGCGGACGCTTTCCATCCTGCCCGCCATCCAGGAGGGCTGGTATTACCTGGGCCTGTGCCACCTGGCGTTGGACGCGCCGGACTCGGCCGGGATAGCCTTCGGCCTGTCGCGCCGTCACGGCAACCGGCTGGAGCCGGACTACCAGGCGGCCTTGGCCTACTCCGCCCTGGAGCGCCACCGGGAATCCCTGCCCTTCTATCGGCGTTTGTACTCCGGGAAGGGGAAAAACGTCCCCTTCCTGTTCGGTTACGGTTCCGCGCTGGAGAGAAGCGGCGACTATCCGAAATCTGTCGAGGTTTTCCGCCGGCTGCTGAAGCGTGACCCGGGCCACGCCCCGTCGCTCAACTACCTGGGCTACATGTTCGCCGAGCGCGGGGAGAACCTGGCCGAGGCCGAAATGCTGATAGGCGGGGCCCTCAAGGCCGAGCCGGACAACCCGTTCTTCATCGACAGCATGGGCTGGGTCTATTTCATGACCGGCAGGTTCCAGCAGGCGGAAAAGGAGCTGGCGCGGGCGGTGGCCCTGATGCCCGAGGACGCCACCCTGCGCGACCACCTGGGCGACGCCTACCGGGCCCTGGGCAAGCACGATAAGGCCCTGGAACAGTGGCGCCGGGCCCTGGAGCTGGAGCCGAACAACGATAGGATAAGAGGAAAAATAGATGAACTCGGGCCAAAGGACCAATAATCTTCGGATCTTGGCCGTTTTGCCTTTGGCTTTTTCCCTTTTGGCTGGTTGCGCCCATTTCCGCCGCCCGCCGTTGTCCGACCACGCCCGGTTCATGGAGGATTCTCGCCGCCGCTTCGATGACTCGCGGGCGCCGTATCAGACAACCGGCCGCATGCAGCTGTCCGGCCCCGGTTACCGGCATGTCTTCGACTTCAGGCTGCGCTGGGAGTCGCCCGACCGCTCCCGGATCGACCTGACCGGCCCCCTGGGGATCAACCTGGCCTCGGCCGCCATCGGCGACACCCTGGCCTGGCTGTCGGTGCCCATGGCCGGCCTGTTCCTCAAGGGGACGGTGGCCATGATGGATTCGGAGGCCGTCCAGCGCTTGGGATTCCCGGCCGACGCTTTCTTCAAGTACCTTGAGGGCTGGCCCCAGCTGGCGGCCGGGGTCGCCCCCAAAACCTCCGTCCGGAAGGGGCTGGTCGAGTACCGCTACGATTTCAACGACACCACCTTCGCCCTTTTCCTGGACCCCTCCGACGGCATGCCCCGAAAGCTTTCGGCCTCGGCCTCGGGCCGCGCCTTTCTGGAGGCGTCCTTCGGCGACCACCGACGGTTCGGCACCGGCCTCCGCCCCCACCGGCTGACCCTGGGCGCCCCGGCCCGGGAGCTGGGCCTGGAGGTGGAGTTCGACGAGCTCCGTCAGGCGAAGAGCTTCCCGCCGGCGACCTGGCTGCCGCCTGAGAGGCCTTCGGCCGAATAACTTCTTTTGCCGCGATATCTGAAGGTTGTTAGCTGTTA
>DHHE01000038.1:3279-5293 GCA_002403115.1 bacterium UBP2_UBA4780
TGCATCCCGACACCGTGCCCCAGATAGTGATGTGGCGCATCAAGGACGGCCACCCGCCCTTCCTAAAGTGGATAATGGACGAGACGGTGCGGCCGGTCGAGAAGCGCGAGCGAAAGGAGAAGGTCCGGAAGGCCAGGGAGGCGGCCCGGGCTCTGGTTAAGGGGAAAACCGATGGCTGACACGCGCCATCCCGCTCCGGTCATCTTCCGCGAGGAGCAGCGCTTCACCCAGCCCTGGCTGTGGATCCTGCTGCTGGGCGGCCTGGCCGCGGCCGTGGGGACATCCCTCCCCCTTGTCGTGAAATTCCAACACCGCCCCTGGCCGCCGGGGCTATGGCTGTCGCTCGTTTTCCCGGCGGCCTTCATGCTGCTGATCGTCGCCCTGTTCGCCTTCACCCGTCTGGTGACCGAGGTGGGGACCGACGGGATAGCGGCGGCCTTCAGGCCGCTCCAGACCAAGCCCCGCTATATATCCTATTCAGACATAGCAGAGTTCAGGGCCGTCACCTACCGCCCTATCATGGAGTACGGCGGCTGGGGGATCAAAAAAGGCCGGAATGGCTTGGCATACAATGTTTCCGGCAATCGGGGCCTGCTGTTGACCTTATCGAACGGCCGGACGTTTCTCGTCGGTTCCCAGCAGCCGGAGCGGCTGAGGGCGGCGGTGGACTCGGCGGTTGGAAACCGGCCGTTCGGATGACGTATTAATTGCCTAAGGAGATGCTCGATGGACTGCAAAAAGGAAAAGAACCTGGCAGACTGCAACTGCACCTACGCCGCATGCCCCCGCAAGGGCATCTGCTGCGAGTGCGTCGCCTACCACCGGGACCACGGCGAGCTGCCGGCCTGCTATTTTACCGCCCGGGCCGAGGCCACCTACGACCGCAGCATCGCGGCCTTCATCAGGGACCAGAAGGGGAAATAGACACAGATTTACACGGATTTCCCTTATGGCAGAGAAAGAATATCCTCATAGGAATTTAACTGAAGCCATTATAGGTTGTGCCTATGATGTCTTCAACGTCCTTGGGCATGGCTTCCTGGAAAAAGTTTATGAAAATGCCCTGGCATTGAAGATCAAGTCGAAGGGGTTGGTTGAAGGTAAAACAGCAGGAGCCTATCAACGTTATCTTTGAAGGTCATGTGGTCGGCGAATATTTTGCGGACTTGCTGATCGAGGACGCTGTAACAATTGAATTAAAAGCCGTCTCCGATCTGGCCAAGACACATGAGACCCAATTAGTTAATTACCTAAAGGCAACCGGAATCAAGGTCGGTTTGTTGATAAATTTCGGCGAAACAATATCCATCAAAAGAAGAGTATTCTGAATCCGTGTAAATCTGTGTCAAAGGAAATTCATATGCCCGAGTCTCTGCTCATCGCCAGGGGCCAGCGCGACCTCGCCCTCCTGCCCCAGATGGCCAACCGCCACGGCCTGGTGGCCGGGGCCACCGGCACCGGCAAGACCGTCACCCTCCAGGTGCTGGCCGAGGGCTTCTCCCGCCTCGGCGTCCCGGTCTTCATGGCCGACGTCAAGGGCGACCTCTCCGGCATCTCCCGGCCGGGCAGCGAGAATCCCAAGATCGCCCAACGTCTGAAACTTCTCAACCTCTCGAACTTCCCGTATTCGGGCTGCCCGGCCGTCTTCTGGGACGTCTTCGGGACCCAGGGCCATCCGGTGCGCACCACCGTCTCCGAGATGGGGCCCCTGCTTTTGGGAAGGCTGTTGAATCTCAACGAGACCCAGTCCGGGGTGCTCTCCATCGTTTTTAGGATCGCCGACGACCAGGGCCTGCTGCTGCTGGACCTCAAGGACCTGCGCTCCATGCTGCAGCACGCCGGCGACCAGGCCGCCAAGTACAAGACGGAGTACGGCAACATCTCGACGGCCAGCATCGGGGCCATCCAGCGCGGACTTCTGGCCCTGGAGGATCAGGGGGCCGACCGGCTGTTCTCCGAGCCGGCCCTGAACCTGGACGACTTCATCCAGACGGACGCCAACGGCCGCGGCGTG
>DHHE01000119.1:0-13112 GCA_002403115.1 bacterium UBP2_UBA4780
GGCTCGTCATCAAGAAAGAGACCCCTGGGACTCCAAACGTAAAAATCAATAAGTGCGATCTCGTCAAAAGCCAAACGCTTTTAATCGGGATGCCACGCATAACAGATAGTTCCGGTTCCCGTCGATGAATTATTGGTAGATGGGGCTTGTCTACGATAAGCCCGGGGGCAGTATTGCCCAAGGAGAAAAGTCGTTACTTCAGAAAAGTCTTGACACTTTACATAACAGAAAGTATCATGTAAAAAGATATATTGTAATACTATTTATACTTGCCCACTATAAACCCTGAAGAACCAAAAAACTAAGGGGCCCGGCTACCGGCCGGGCCCCTTCTCCTTGGTCGCGCAAGTGGGATATTAGCGGATGACCACCAGCCGGTCCGTCAGCCTGTGCCCTCCGGCCTCCAGCTTGTAGAAATACACTCCGCCCGAGACCTTCTGGCCCCGGTCGTCCCGGCCGTCCCATTTAACCGAGTGGGCTCCCGCCCCGGACTGGCCCTGGTAGAGCGTCCTCACCAGCTGACCGCCGATGTTGTATATCCTGAGGCCGGCCTGCGAGGGTTTCTCGAGATTGAAACTGAGAACCCCGAATCCGCGCATGGGATTGGGCCTGGCCGGAAGGAGCCGGGTGGCCCCGGCCGCCGGGCCGGCCTCGGGTCCTCCCTCCACCTCGTAGAAGACGTCGGCCCCGAACCACTTGAGGCTGCGGGCGATGAAACGGGTCCTGGAGACGCGGTTGGCCGTGGCCGAGGCCAGGCCCTCCAGGGGCACGGCGCAGAAGACCGTCTTGAAGGTTCCCGTTGAGCACCGCACCACCCCTGATCCGCCCACCACCCGGTAGGTGAAGACCGAGTCGGCCCCGGCCAGGGGCTCGATCCGGTCGCAGGAGCGCACGGTGAAGGCGGTCAGCGTCAGAGAGTCCGAGTTCCCGTTGCTCACCGGGTAGGCCGGCTGCCCGCGGAGTATGACCTGGTTGGCGTTGGCCGACAGGTACCTGGCCTTGAGGTACTGCGAGAAGAAGACCGAGGTGTCCCCGATGTTCTGCCCCAGGTTCTTGGACGACAGCAGCAGGTTGCCCCCGCGGTCCAGGAATGCGGCCAGGCTGTCGCGGTCGGTCTGGTTCAGGGTAGTCAGGCTGTCGCTGCCGGTGAACCAGATGACCATGTTGAAGTTGGAAAGAAGCGGCGTGGCCGAGAGGAGCCGGTTGTCCCAATAGCCGTGGGCGGTGACCACGGTATCCAGCGAGCCGGCGTACCATGAGCCGAAGCTCTCCGACGGCAGGGCGTCGTCCACCAGCAGGATTCGCTGGTTGTTGTCACCGGCGAAGAACTGCCAGGGGGTGGCCGTGCCGCCCGACGGCCCGAAGGCGGTGTTGCCGATGAGATGTGTGCCGTCGGTGGCCCCGTCGCGGGCCTGGACGTAGTACTGGACCAGCGATCCGTATTCCTGCACCGGGATCACCCCCCGGTACTGGTTGGGAGCCCCGGTGGGGTACATCGGCAGGTAGAGCCAGTTGGTGTCGGCCGAGGGTTTGGACCGGAAGTACAGCCTGGCCTGGTGGATGCCCGAGGTGTCCCTGATGTCGGCGAAAACCTCGAACGGCCCGTTGCCGGCCGTGTTTGGCATTTTGGTGAGGCTGGTGATCTGCGGCGGCTGCCAGTCGTAGATGTTGAACTTGAATACGGTGTCCGCCTCCAGCACGTAGTTTCCGGTCAGTCCGTCGTAGGCTTTGATGTACCAATAGACGGTGATGGGGTTGACCACCGCCTGGTCCTGCTGCGGCATGGTGTAGTAATGGATCCGGGGATCCCCGGTGCCGACACTGTCCCTGGGATAGGGCAACCAGCTGCCGGCCGAGTAGGAGTATATCCACAGCGAGTCGTTGGCTATCGGCCCCTCGGACTTGAACGTGGTCCACACCGGGAAGGGCCCGGTCTGTCCGGTGTTTGGCAGGACGCTGGTATTGGTGGGCCAGGGATCGCGCAGGGCGAAATGGTTGAGGGTGTCCTTGCGGGTTGGATGGTATGACCAGTTGCCGCTGGCATCATCGTAGGCCGTCAGGTACCAGAGGTAGTTGGCCGGCGTCTGGGCGTTGCCCGGGTGGCGCGGTATGCTGAAGTAGTACTTGCCGTCTCCCCCGATGCTGTCGTAGGGCAGTTCGTTCGACCCGCCCAGGTCGTAGGTCAGGGTGGCCGAGGAGATGGTCGAGGGGCTGGAAATTCCGGCGCTGACCACGAACGGCCCGCTGTAGAATGTGTCCCTGAGGACGGTGACCCCGGAGAACTCCGGGTTGTAGACGGTGTTCAGGAAGCTGTAGTACTGGTTGTCGCCCGGGTCCTCTCTCCAATTGAGCGAGAAATCCTCGGCATAGACGGAATAGGCCACCAGCACCGGCGTCTCCATCCCGGCCGGGATGGAGGGGATGTCGAAATAGAAGGTGTCGCCCGACTGGGTGTATTCCTCTATCCAGTTGTCGTTGGGGTTGCCCCATCCGTTGTATGACCAGTACCAGGGCCCGTTGTCGGGGTTGAAGCAGAACCCGAGGGCCGCGTACCCCACGCCGTCGGCCCCCCTGATCACCGTCCGCACGGTGAAGGGCCCCGAGTAGCTGGTGTCCGGCCATTGGGTGGTCAGGGATATCGAGGGCGCCACGGCCAGGGCCGTGCCCGAGGCTGCCAGGGCGGCGATGGCCAGGATCAAAATCGTCTTCTTCATCTTCGTCGCTCCTTACGGCAGGATGACCATGTTTCTGGTCTGGCCGTACCTCCTGGCCCCGTCGGCCGAGACGGCCTCGATCCGGTAGAAGTAGCAGCCCGAGGAAAGGGCGCGACCCGTCCGGTCCTGCAGGTTCCAGGGGATGTCGTGCGTCCCCGGTCCCCTGGTCCCGCTGGCCAGAGTGGCCACCGACTGCCCCAGTATGTTGTAGACCGTCAGCTCCACCCGGCAGGCCTCGGGCAGCGAGAAGCGGACGGCGGTGCCGCCCCGGGCCGGGTTGGGTGAATTCTGGTGCAGGCGGAACGGGACCCCCTTGTCCCCCGGCCCGGCCAGCCCGCCGGCCTTGTCCCATGGCACGGCCCGGATGAAGAACCACCCGCTGAAACGGCTCTCGTTGGCCGGGCTGCTCTGGTCGAAGGCGGCCACCGCGTAGACGTAGACGGTGTTGGCCTCTATCAGGGTGTCGGCGAATACGGTGTCCGGAGCAGCCACTTGGCCGATCAGAGACCAGGCCGGCATGCCCGACTCCACCGCCCGGTAGACGCGGTAGCCGGCCAGGTCCGGCTCGCCGTTGGACCGCCAGCGGCAGACCATCCTGTTGGAGTCCTGGACCGCCGTCAGGCCGGCCGGGACCTGGGGCGGCGTGTAATCCAGGGTGTCGGTCAGGAACCAGCGCAGTATCCGGGACATCAGGGTGTCGCGGGACTGCCAGGAGGCCAGGGCCTCGAACGGGAACGAGGTGTGGATCATCCGGTAGCCGGTCCCGGCGTCATGGTAGCGCAGCCCGTTGAAGCTGCCGTCGTCGGCCGTCAAAAAACCGTGGACCGGGACGGCCGGGGTGTCCGGGGTCAGGGAGAAGGCGAACCAGGGGAAGGTCCAGCCCACCGAGGCGCCGTTCAGCCGGTCGTAGTGCAGGGTGTCGGAGAAACCGTCCCCGATGGGGTCACCGGTAACGCCGGCCACCCGGTAGGTGGTGGAGCTGAACCAACCGCCCGCCGGGCTCAGTCGCATGTAATCGGTCCACAGGTTGGGATGGATTGTCGTGTCCGGGTTGCCGAATCCCAGGTACTTCTGTCCCGAGAGCCACAGGTTGCCGCCGTTGTCCAGGTAATCCATCAGGTATCCCTGGTTCTGGAGGCTGATGGGCTTGTAATCGGGAAGCCTTCCATCGAAGTTGCCCCCCAGGTTCCAGATGACCGCCGGGAACTGCTCCAGGTATCCCGGCACCAGCTCCTTGTGGGTGCCGATGGTGATGCCGCTGTAACGGTACCCCAGGTTGGCCAGCGAGTATTCCAGGTACTTGGTCCACGACTCGCCCGACAGGTCGACGGCGTCCCCGTCGTTGTCCACCACCAGCACGGTGGCCGGCGGCGGCAGGGGCTCGCGTGTCTTGCCGGTGACGATGAAGTCGTCTATGTAAAGCCCCTCGCCCACCGTCAGGTCGCCGTCGGTGCTGACGGCGATGCGCAGCTTGACCACCTTGCCCACGTGCTGGCTGACGTCCAGATAGCCCATCACCTGCTGGTGTGAGGTCCACTGCTGGGAGGCCTGGGGATATCCTACATATACATAGGGCGTGACCCCCTGCCAGGAGTAGCCGCTGTCGAGCGAGATGTCCACCGAGTAGTTGTCGAAGATGGCGTTGGCGTCTCCCCCGGTGTCCGGCATGTCGATCCAGAGCATGAAGTCCGCCCGGCAGGGCTGGGTGGTCTGCACCGGCCGCAGGTCTATCATCGGGGAGACCAGGGCGTCCGAGTACCCCCAGGAGTGGAGCCTGGTGTCCTCGTCGCCGGCGTACCACGACTGCACCGGGCTGTTGGCCCGGTAGGTGGTCTTGTGCCAGTGGATGGCCGGAATCTTGGACCCCGGAGTCCATCCCGCGTTGCCGGACTCGCAGTCGTCGAAGAAGACGCTGGCCCGGCCGCCCCCGGCGCTGAGGGTGTCCACCGACAGGTTGTCGAAATACCAGGCCCCGTGGTAGCCGGCGGCGCTGTTCTCGTCCGACTCCATGGGGTCGCTGACCACCGCGAAGCGCAGCCTTACCGTCTGCCCCTTGTACGGCGAAAGGTCGAAGGTCACCATCATCCAGCCCGAGTTGGTCCCGCCCCAGCCCGGGATGGGCATCGAGTCCGGCACCAGCCCGGTGTAATGCCAGGCGTAGGAGTCGTAAAGGTTGTAGGCGCTCATCCCGGCGCCGTCCGAACGCAGGGTGTCGGGACGGAGTATGGCCCAGCTGGCCCCGCCGTCGGTGCTGGCCCAGAGGTTGACGCAGTCCCAGTCGCTGCCGCCCCCCGGCGCCTCGACGCTGTAATAGTGGTGGAACCTCAGCTGGACCGAGTCCGAGGCGATGGCGGCCAGGTCGAAGTCCGGGGAGTAAAGCATCTGCACCCAGCCGTTGCCGTAGCCCGGCGAGACCGGCCAGATCCCGGCGAACTGGTCGGTGCCGCACCACCAGTGGTGGCCGGCGAAGGCGCCCACCGGGCAGTAGGTGTTGATGTTCCAGAACGGGTCCTGGACCGCGATGTCCATGGTGTCCCATCCCATGGTGTCGGTCTCGAAGTCGTCGAAGAATACCGTGTCCACCGCCGCCTTGCTGTTGAACAGCCAGGGGTCGGTGATCAGCTTGGCCTTCTCCCGCTTGGCCGCCCCGGCGTTACCGGCCAGGGCCAGGACCATCGCGGCCGCCAGGCATAGCCAGACGTGCTTCCGCATGGCTTCTCCTATGTTAGAATGTTGTTTCGAAATGACTTAAGAGTCATTATATGAAATAAATGCTTGTTTGTCAACCCATGTGTGCATTTCGCCCCCTTTGCGGGTGTCACGCCGTTGCCGTAATCTTGGACGGCCGTCTAAGCCGCGCCGGCTGCCCTTTGCCAAGGCAGCCGGTGGGTACTATTTCCCCCTATATTACTTTCCGTGCAGTGTTCTCAGTTTTTCGGGGATGGGTTTACCTGACCACCGCCATCCTCTTGGTGTCCGAGAACCCGCCCGAGGTCAGATGGTAGAAGTAGACCCCGTTGGCCACCTCCCTGCCCTTCCCGTTGCGCCCGTCCCATGCCACCGTGTAGAAGTTGGCCACCTGCTCCCCGTCCACCAGCGTCCGCACCTCCTGGCCCATGATGTTGTAGATCCTGAGGGTGGTGCGGCCCGGCTCCTTCAGCGCGTACTTGATGGTGGTGGCCCCGCGGCTGATGGGGTTGGGGTAGTTCTGGGCCAAAGCGTAGGCCGTCGGCCGCCCCACCGTCACCGTGATCGGCCCGTGGTAGGTCCGGTATCCCGCGATGTTGATGTCCACCAGCCGGTAGTAGTTGGTCCCGTTCAGCGGGGCCTCGTCGGTGAAGCTGTAGGCCGCCCCCAGCGGCCCGTTGCCCTGGGCCGGCAGCTCGCCTATCTTGGCGTAGCTCTCGTTGTCGGCCGACCGCTCGATCTCCCACCGGTAGTTGTTCATCTCCGAGGCCGTCTTCCAGCTGATGGTCACCGTGTTCTGCTCGTTCAGCGCGCAGGCGAACTCGGCCAGCTCCACCGCCAGGGGCGGCGCCATGTAGCCCGGCCTGGCGAATTCGATGTCGTAGAGCACCGGGTTGGCGCTGGCCTTGGCGGACGGCCGGAACATGTTGACCACCACCCGCAGGCTGTCGTAGGTCAGGGTGTCGAGCGACACCAGGCTGAGGCTGTCAACCGCCGAGGCCTGGTTCAGGAAGCCGGCGAGGTTTCCCGCCAGCACGGCATCTGGAACCAGCGCCCATGTGCTGTTGTTGCAGTATTGCACCTGGACCCCGATGGAGTCGGCTGCGGCCCTCTTGCGCCAGAGGACCTTGCCCCATCTGTAGGTAGAGCGGGAAAAGGTCTCGGACCTGGTGATGTCTTTATAGTATATTGGCCCTGAAACCATGGTCCCATTGGCATTGGGGATGGGGTAGAATTCTCCTATCAACACATTGTCTATTGCGGCATCCTGGCCGTTTTTTGTGCCAGGATAAGAGAAGCGCCACTTCACCTGGATGCTATCCTTGGGCAGATATCCGGCCAAATTCAGAGAATCTGTGCCGGAACCATCCGCTGCCTTGGCTGAACCGATTCTGAGCCAACCACCCCAAACGCCGCTGCTAAAAAACCTCACCCAGGCGGTCAAACTGTCGCCGGCGATGTACCAGTCCATGCCCCACCCGTATTTCAGGTACAAATCCGTGGCTAGTGTATTGATCTTCCTTGCAGGGGATATGATGTCGTCGTTATCGAGGCCGACTGCGGGACCGGCTGAAGGATAGACGATCCGGGGATAATTCACGCCTGGCGCCGGCGGCGGGGTCGTGCCCGCGGAAGTAAAATTCCAATCATATGCATTGTTATTGGTCTCTGCCGTTGTCCAGCCCGCCGGGAAAACAGCCCCGCCCTCGAAATCCTCGGAGAATAAAACGGCCGAAGCCGAACTGGGCGCCGCCAGCACCACGCTGTCTCCCTGGGCCACGGCTGCACCGGAGTAGGAATCGGAGCTGAACTGCCCCCCCTTGGTGTGCATCCAGCAAGCCGTGCCGGCCGGCAGGTCGGTGCCGACGGTGAACGAGCGCGGTTCGCTTGCCTGTCCGAACATGTTCGTCCCGGCCGGGTCGCGCCCCTTGACCTTCCACCAGTAGGTCCGCCCGGCGGTCAGGTTGGAGGGGAACTGAAAATTGACCGTGGTGCCGCTGGCGTAGGTGCCGGTGGTGGCGCTGTCCCTGAGATTGGAGGCGAAGGCCGCGGTGGTGTCCCAGATCACCCGGTAATCGATGGGGTTGTTCTGGGGATCGGTGGAGGAGAACGACAATGCCGGCCTGAGCTCGGGCAGCTTGGCCCCGTCGAACAGCTTGGCGATGCTGGGTTTGGACGGAGTCCCGGCGTTGACCGTGGTGTAGGTCTCCTTGCGGACGAAGTTGGACTTGGTGGCGGTGACGTACAGGGTCCCGTCGACCTGGGGGTTGACGGCGATGGACACGTTGCCGTTGGCGTCGGTGAGGCCAGAGGTCACGATCTCCGGCGAGTTGGTGGGCATATGCAGGCCCACCAGGGCCCCCGGCACGTTGGCCCCGGCCTTGTTCTTGACGTTCACCGAGAAGGACTGGCTTCCGGTGGGGATCTCCGGATTGAAGGCCAGGTTGAAGGTGTCCGGGATCTGCGAGCAGAAGGTCATGAAGGGGTCGCCGAACACATGGAACAGCTGGCAGGTGAACTCCTTGTAGTCGGCCGGAATGGCCGGGTCGGTGTAGGTCTGGGTCATCAGGTGCCACTTGCCTGAGACCATGGCGAAGGCCGGACGCAGGTCCTCGGTGTATCTCTCGTAGGTCTGGCCGGAGCCGGCGTTGGGCACGTCCCAGTTGTTGGAGGTGTTGAAGTTGGGCCACATCCCGTCCATGATTCCCATGATCAGGGCGTCGTTTACGAAGGAGTACGAGACCTCGGTGGCGCACATCACCCCCAGGGCCCCGTAGCCGATGCGGTGGAACTTTTCGGAAAAGGTCTCGGTGGTGGCGTTCTGGAAGGCGCCGGTCTGGCAGTTCATGGAGAAGACGAAGGGCCGGTCGGTGTTGGTCAGGCTGTTGATGTTGGTGGTGGTGAAGGCCGGCTCGCCCCATCCGCTGTACGCGCCGTGGTCGCGGTGCATGATCATGAAGCAGCCGTTGTTTATGGCGCTGACCACCCCGGCCCCGGTGCCGCTGCTCCAGTCCATGCCCGAGGGCACGGTGGCGGCGATGTAGCCCTCGCCCGGTGACGGGCCGTAGGCCGCCACCAGGGCGCTGGGGTTGGTGGTCGACCAGGGATCGCCCCCGGCCGGCCCGCTGGCGTCCACCAGGGCGTATTGCTGCTGGGTGGTCTTGCCCAGCTTGTTCTTCAGGAAGCCCCGGACGATCTCGGAGCACATCCCGAACCAGCGTTCGTCCTGCCAGCCGGCCGCCGACAGCGGCAGGTTGTAGAAGGAGGCGCTGGACGGCGGTGCCTTCTCGTAGTTGATGATCTTTTTGACCATGGTGGAGCAGTGGGCCGCGGTTTGGGCCGGCATCCGGGCGAACACCATCTCCGGGGCGCCGCCGTTGCTCCAGGTGGAGGCGGCGTCGGTGATGTCGGCGTCGGCGAAGACGTTGTCCGAGACGTAGGCGGGATATCCGGCCGGATGGGACATGAAATGCGAGGACGTCAGGCCGTAGGCCTTGCCGGTGGACCCCAGGTCGGACATCATCAGCACCGCCAGCGGCTTGATGGTCCAATTGTTGTAGGCGTTGTCGATGAAGGCCTCCACCAAGGCCGGGGTGTTGCCCCCGATCTCGGCGGTGGTGAAGACCCCGGTCCTGATGCCCTGCCTTTTGCGGAACTGCTTGAGGGTGTCGGCCCAGGCTATGAAGGCCGGGTCGTCTGGGACAAGGATGATGTACTCGAATTCACCGCTTTCCTTGCCGCCGGGGGCCGACTGGGCCGCGGCCCTGCCGTGTATCTCGGAATAGCGGGTTGGCTGGATGGATCCGTAGTTCACGATGTTCTGCTGTAATATCCGCTCGAACATGGGATGCCGGTACAGGTCGTCCCCGAACTCGCCCTGCCCCCCCGCGAAGGAGACGCTGATCTTCATGTCGCGCCGGACCACCAGTTCCCGGGTCGCCGGATTGTAGCGGAAGGGGGAAATCGAGAGAATGAACACATCCACCCCCCGCATCTTCTGGACCTCGGAGGATATTATAAAATCCCTGGGGAAGAACTCGTTTTTGGAATAGATCTCCGCTTTCTTCTGCAGGGGCTTGATCTCCTTGTCCTTTTCGGTGGGTATCTCCATTCCCGGGGCGATGTCCATGTTCTGGAATTTTTCCTCCCGAAAAGAAACGATTTCGACCACCGGCTTGGCCCCGTTGGGCACCGCCACGTAATTGCTGACCACCGGCAGGTCGGGATAGCCGGCGCCGATCGGCAACACCGAGCCCGCCATTTTTACGGCCTTGGCGGTTTGGCCTTCCACCAGCATGTCTTCGTAGGTGAACCGCTCCACCGAGAAGTTCAGCTCCAGGCCGCCCAGGCCGGCTTTCTCTATTGTCAGCCCGTGGCCGGCCCATGAATCCCGGTATTCCACCTGCCGGGCAGCGTACGCGGTCCCCACGGCGTGGGCCGCCGCCAGCAGCAGGAGCAGGGCGGTTTTCCTCATGTCATCTTCCTTTATGCCGTGATACTGGTTTTTATACTATCTTGCATAGTCACCCGCCTCGGCGGCAATGCCGGCGCGTCCCTACGGCTTGCCCAACAGGATGCCGGACCCAGGGTGACAGGTTACGCTTGGAGACACGCCCCCCGGCGAGGATTTCTAGCCTGGGGGCGCTGTTCATCTTATTGGTCTTGGACCCCTGCTACCTGGCCACTTGTGGTGAGCCCCTCGACTTGGCTCGGGATAAATTTAGCCCTGAGCGGACTCGTGTCGAGCGAAGCCGAGACAGCCGAAGGGTTATCGAACCACCGACATCTTCCTGGTGTCCGAGAACTCGCCCGAGGTCAGCTTATAGAAGTAGACCCCGTTGGCCACCGCCCGGCCCCCCTGGCTTCGGCCGTCCCAGGCTGCCGAGTAGTAGCCCGGCTGCAGTTGCCCGTCCACCAGGGTCCGCACCCTCTGGCCGGCTATGTTGTATATCTCCAGGGTGGTGTGCCCCGGGTCCCTGATGGCGTACTTGATGACGGCCTCCCCCCTCCCCAGCGGATTGGGGTAGCTGGCCATCAGCCGGTACTCGGCCGGCCCGCCGCCTAACCACTCGGCCTCCACCGGTCCGTAGACCGTCTCCCGACCCGACAGCTCCACCTCCACCAGACGGTAGAAGTAGAGGCCCCTGCCCGGGAGGCTCTCGTCGGCGAAGCTGTAGTCGTGCGGCGCGGCCGTCGTCCCCTGCCCCGGAACCGATCCCAACGCCAGGAACTCGCCGTTCTCCTGCCGGGACCGCTCCACCCGCCAGGACAGGCAGTTGCTCTCGCTCTCGGTCCTCCAGGAGACCAGCACCCCGCCGGCCGTGCCCTGGGCGGACATCCCGGCGAAGCTCACCGCCAATGCGTCGCTGCGGAAGTTGACGCTGGAGGCGATGTCCCCGCCGGCCACTAAGGAGTAGGGCTGCGGGCCCTGGATGATTGTCTGGGCGGTGACGGTGACGATCATGGTCCGGTTGCCCTTGGCGGCCGACGGCAGAAGCCAGACCACCTCGTCGTTGTTCAGGGTGTCGGCCGAGCCGCCGGTGGCGGATTTGCCGTTGGTGCCGAAGACGTTGCCCCGATAGATGGTCCCGGTGGCGCTGTCCTGCACCGTCAGGTTGAGGTCGTTGACCGAGATGTCGCCCGGGGCCAGGGCGCCGGGATAGTCGAAGTAGCTGAGCACCACCTTGAAGGCGTTCATGGTGTCGGTGGAGCTACCGGTGCGCACCTTGTAGCTGTAGCTCTGGCCCGAGGCGGTGAAATAGCGGGTGTCGTCCAGCCTCAGCTTGCGGGCGTCGCCCGAGAAGTAGAGGGCGTCGTCCAGCACCACCGCCCCCCATCCCTGGCCCTGGGAGGGGACGTTCTTGGTGGCGGTGCTGTTGATGGCGTCGGTGCTGTAGGCCCCGGGGGTGTTGCGGGTGGAGAGGATCATCAATGCCTTCATCAGGTGTCCGGGCGGGCTGGCGATGGCGTCGGCCGGAGTCTTGAGGCCGGTGCGCCACCAGCCCTCGGTCAGGTACTGCCTCACCAGGGCGCAAAGCCCGGCCGAGGTCGGGGTGGACATGCTGGTGCCGCCCATGTAGGTGATGCCGGCGTTGTTGCTGGTTAGGCTGCCGTCCGAGTCCACCGACCAGATGTACCAGCCGCCCGAGGCCAGGATATGCGGCCGCCTCAGCCCCTCGCGGGTCGGGCCGTGGGAGGAGAACTCGGCCACGTCCATGATCTCGTTGCGGGTGGCCACCCCGGTGGCCGCCCAGGTGGTGCCGGTTCCGAAGCCCGACTCGTTGGCCCCAACGCAGGCGATGTTCTTGCCGGTGGCCGGCCGGTTGACCGAGTCGCGGTCCAAGTTAGAGTTGCCGGCCGAGCGGAACATCAGGTAGTCCTGGTGCTGCCAGGCCAGGGTGTCCAAGCCCTGGGCCTCGTAGTTGTACGAGGACGGCTGGCCGGACGTGCCGCCCCAGGACGAGGAGGAGATTCTGGCCCCGGCGTTATACCCCCAGCGGTAGATGTCGTTGCGGTTGGTCGGAATGATCAGTCCGTCGCCGGTGGTTCCGATGTCGGTGAAGGCGATGCGGGCCATCGGGGCCATGCCCATGGCCCGGGCCAGGATGGTGTCGGAGAGCGCGCCGCTGTGGGTGCTGCCCATGCTGTCCCCGGCCACCGAGCCGGTGGTGTGGGTGCCGTGTCCCGAGGAGTTGAGATCGAAGGTGTCGGCGTGGACGTTGTAGGCCACAATCTTGCGGTGGGAATTGGTGGCCTCGCAGACCGTGTCCTTGTCCTTGTCGTAGACCGGCTTCAGGCCTCCGGGGTCCCGGGTGTAAACATTGTCCCAGTCCATNNCCGGTGTCGTCCACGTGTACTATCTGGCCCTGGCCGTAGATCCCCCGGCGGTAGACGGGCATCTTCAGCGAGTCGTCGGCCGACTTGATGCGGAGCTTGGACTTCCAGGTGGAGCCGGAGGAGCCCATGCCGGTGGTGTCGCGCGACTGGTTTATCCAGCGGCTCCAGGCGTTGTGCAGCACCGAGGGCCAAAGCCGCTCCACCCACTGGACCTCGGGGTAATGGGCGATCTTTTTGGCGATCTCGACCGCCCGGCCCTCGGGCAGGGTCACCTGGAAGATCCGTCCGATGGCGTCCTCCTGGAAGAATCGGACGTCGGGTTCCGCCGCCAGCAGCCGGTCCCGGACCGGAGCCCTATCGGCCACCTCGTAGGTGATCACTGTCAGCTGGATGGTCCCCGGCTCCTCCTCCGGGGCCGACTTCTGCTGGGCCAGCAGGTCGGGGCTGATGCGGAAAGCCGGCTGGAAATAGCCCGTGAAGCGGACGAAGCTGGCCTTCTCCATCTCGGCCATGCGTTCCGGCGTCATCCTGACCACGTGGGCGTTGTTGGGGATGTAGTCGAAGACCTTGCCGCCGAATGACTGCACCAGGGCGCGCAGCCCGTCGTCCGGCTGGCGGTGGAACTGCACTATGTAGCAGGCCTCCTCGCCGGACTTTACCGGCCCGGTCCGCCCCAGCCCCATATCTTTATAGGATGGCATCCCGGCCGCCGTGGAGAAGGGCCCGATGCGGAACTTGAGCACCGACTGGTCGGCGGCGGCGGTCCCGGCCGCCAGCAGGGCGGCCAGGGCCAGGTGCATGAACGTCATTCTTGGAGTCATCTGCTTTCCTCTTGTCTTGGCCTGTATCTAAACTTTTGCAAATTTACTATTT
>DHHE01000119.1:13146-15571 GCA_002403115.1 bacterium UBP2_UBA4780
TACTTAGTTTTTTGCCAAAGTTTAGCTGTATTGAATTATTCCAATGCCCCGGGTTTACTTCAATCACGAATCACACCCGGGCCGCTCTTTTGCAAACGCCCCCCGGCGAGGTTTTCTCGACGGGGGGCGCGTCCTCATGATGTCCGGATCCCTCTGAGAGCTATCGAACCACCGACATCTTCTTGGTGTCCGAGAACTCGCCCGAGGTCAGCTTGTAGAAGTAGACCCCGTTGGCCACCGCCTTGCCCCGGCCGTTGCGCCCGTCCCAGGTCACCGCGTAGAAGTTCGGCGGCTGCTCGCCGTCCACCAGGGTCCGTACCTCCTGGCCCATGACGTTGTAGATCCTGAGGGTGGTCCGGCCCGGGTCCTTGAGGGCGTACTTGATGGTGGTGGCCCCCCGGCTGATGGGGTTGGGGTAGTTCTGGGCCAGGGCGTAGGCCGTCGGCCGCCCCACCGTCACCGTGATCGGCCCGTGGTAGGTCCGGTATCCCGCGATGTTGATGTCCACCAGCCGGTAGTAGTTGGTCCCGTTCAGCGGGGCCTCGTCGGTGAAGCTGTAGGCCGCCCCCAGCGGGCCGTTGCCCTGGGCCGGCAGTTCGCCTATCTTGGCGTAGCTCTCGTTGTCGGCCGAGCGCTCGATCTCCCACCGGTAGTTGTTCATCTCCGAGGACGTCTTCCAGCTGATGGTCACCGTGTTCTGCTCGTTCAGCAGGCAGGCGAACTCGGCCAGCTCCACCGCCAGGGGGTCGGCCTTGACCGGGGCCCCCCAGCCTCCGTAGCCCGAGTAGTTGACGGGCAGGATGTAGTAGTTGTGCAGGGCCTTGGCGCTGTTGTCGAAGACGCTGTCCACCAGGCTGACGTTGGACCCGGACCGGGTGGAGAACTTGAAGCCTATGGAGTCGGCCGATGTTGGCGCCGTGAGGTCGGCCAGCGGCTTGCGGTAGATGACGTAGCCGTGGATCTTCTGGTCGTTGGCGTTGGCCTTCCACCACTTGATCTTGTTCTGGGTGGATGTGACCTGGGTCACCTTGACGCTGTCGCAGGGCGTGGGCACGAAGAAGTCGGTGGCGTTGATCTTGTAGATCTTGCCCTCGTCCATGGCGGCGCAGTAGAGGTAGTGCTTGGTGCCACGGGCCCCGGGCTTGTAGGCCACGGTGCCGGCCGGCGCGTACTGGTTCCCGGCCGAGTCGGTGGCCTCGTGGGCCACCCCGTAAGTGCCGTAGGAGCCGAACTGGGACGGCGCCGGCAGCAGCTCGTAGATCCGGGCATTGTAGGGGTTGCGCCGGATGAGGATGTTCTGCCAGACCGACGAGGTCCACAGGTAGGAGCCGTCGTACTCCATGGCCCGGCCGTTCCACCAGCTGCCGTCGTAGTTGACCCCGTCGTTGCCCGCGCCCCAGACCGAGTCGGCCCTAAGGCCGTAACTGTAGCGTACGGTCGAGGTGCCCGAGGACACCTTCTGGATGACGTAGAGCGACTCCTGGAGCATGGCCCCGGGTATGCTGGCCCCGCCGCCGTCGGTGTTGTACTGCTGCCACCAGGCCCACAGCGAGTCGCCGGGCATGATGTCCGGCCCCACTGTGTCGACCACCGACGGACCCAGGGCCACGCCCCTGATGCGCTTCATGGGCGAACCGGTGGGGGCCCAGGCCACGTTGGGCTGGGTGAAACTGCCCAACACTGTGGGCGAGCCGTTGGTGCGGTTGGTGTTGTAGCAGTAGATGTTGAGAGAGTACCACAGGTTGCCGCTGTTGTCGACGTCGATGCCGCCCACGTAGTAGCTGGCGCTGTGGCTGCCGCCCTGGTTGTTCATGGAGGCGATGGTGTCGCCGCCGATCCCGCCCACCAGCGGGTTGTTGGTGGTGGTCCGCTTGACCTTGTAGAGCCGGGTCTGGAAGGCGGCGTTGTCCAGGTTGGCGTTGGCCACTATCAGGGTGTCGCGGTAGATGGCCAGGTCGCAGGGGCTGAGCCTGTAGAGGTAGTTCGGGGCGGTGGGCGCGCCCGGGGTGATGTTCTTGAAGTCGTAGACGAACTCGATGTTGAACGGGCTAATGCGCACCGAAAAGCTGGAGGTGTCGGTGTAGACCGGGTTGGTGCTCTTGACCTTGGCGGTGAAGGTGATGTCGCTGAAGCGTGGCGTGTTTTTATCGACCTCGACCACGAAGGGCAGGCTGGTGGCGGTGGCTCCGGTTAGAAGCGAGCCCAAACCGATGGACTTCCAGCCCGGCGCGATGACGCTGATGTACTGGGAGCCCTTTGTCACATACAGCGAGCACTGCAGGCCCGAGGAGACGTTCGCCCCCGAGTTCAGCACGGTGATCCTGACGGAGTCCCTCTCCCAGGGGTCCAGAAGGCCGTTGGCGTTGTTGGCGTAGCCGGCCATCTTGGGGTCCTTGATGGTGGCCGACTGGTAGCCCACCGCCGG
>DHHE01000077.1:0-384 GCA_002403115.1 bacterium UBP2_UBA4780
GAGGGCTTTGCCAGGATTTCGGAGAGCGGCTGCATCTACTGCTACCATTGCCACCGCACCTGCCCCCGGGGGGCCATCCGCTGCAACTGGGCGCCGATGCGGTTTTTTTCCGGACATTACGCGAGGAAGCTCGTCCAGATGACGTTCAAACCGAGGAGGACGGCATGAGCCACCAGCCACTGCCGGAGGGGGCGGACGGCGGCCGGGAGTTGACGGAACTGCTGCGGCAGCTCTCCCGGGCCGCGGGCCCGTCCGGATGCGAGGGCCGGGCCGCCAGACTGATGCTCGAAAAGCTGACGCCCCTGGCCGACCGGACGATGATCGACCCGCTGGGCAGCGTGGCCGCCTTCAGGAAGGCCGGCGTCAAAAAGCCGCCGGGCAAGA
>DHHE01000077.1:575-8068 GCA_002403115.1 bacterium UBP2_UBA4780
GAGCCCGGGAGACACCGCCACACTCCGCGGCCCCCTGGCCGAACTGCAGGGCGGGCGGGTCTCCGGCAAGGCCATGGACGACCGGGCCTGCCTGGCGGCCATGGTCAGGACGATGGAGCTGCTGGGGACGATGCGCCGCCCCTGGGACGTCTACGCCGTGGCCACCGCCCAGGAGGAGGCCGGGCTGGGCTACCTGGGCGCGGTCACCTCGGCCTTCCGCATCCGGCCCGACCTGGCGCTGGTGCTGGACGTCACCCACGCCGACATGCCCCTGGCGCCCGAGCACAAGACCTTCGCCCTTTCCAGGGGGCCGGTGATAGCGGTCGGGCCAAACATCCATCCGGCCGTGTCCCAGCGACTCATCCAGACGGCCCGCCGCCTGGAGATGCCGTTCCAGGTCGAGCCGCTGGCCGGCAACTCCGGCACCGACGCCGTGGACATCCAGGTGGCCGGCTCGGGCATCCCCACCGGGCTGCTGGGGGTCCCGGTCCGCTATATGCACACCCCGGTGGAGACGGCGTCCCTGGCCGACATCGAGCGGCTGGCCCGACTGCTGGCCGCCTTCGTCTCCGAGCTGGACACCCTGGACCTGAGCTGGAGGGACTGAGCATGGCCCTGGACGTGAAACTTATCGAGAGGCTGACCGAGGCCCCGGGCGTCAGCGGTGACGAATCCGAGGTCCGGAAGCTCATCCGGGAAAGGGTGACGCCACTGGCCGATTCGGTCCGGGTCGACGCCCTGGGAAACCTGATCGCCTTCAAGAAGGCCAGGACCCGGCCAGGGACGGGCAAAAGGAAGCTGGTGATGCTGGCCGCCCACATGGACGAGGTGGGCCTGATGGTCACCCATCTCGACAAGTCGGGCTACCTGCGCTTCGACAAGGTCGGCGGCATCGACAACCGGCTGCTTCTGGCCAAGCGGGTGCTGGTGGGGAAAAAGAGACTGCCCGGGGTGATCGGCGTCTGGCCGGTACACTTCCTCAGACGGCGCACCGACCGGGAGAAGCCGCCCACGGCCGAGGAGCTGACCATAGACATCGGCGCCGCCAGCCTTGAGGAGGCCCAGTCTCTGGTAAGCGTTGGCGAGCACGCCTGTTTCGAGACCAGGTCCGAGAGCCGGGGGGGCCTGATCAAGGCCAAGGCCCTGGACGACCGGATCGGATGCTATATTCTTATAGAGCTGCTGAGGGACCGCCACCCCTTCGACCTGGCGGCCGCCTTCACCGTCCAGGAGGAGGTGGGCCTGCGGGGGGCCTCGGTGGTGGCCCACCAGCCCAAGCCCGACCTGGCCTTCATCCTGGAGGGCACCGGAGCCGCCGATTTCCCCCAGCCCAAGGGCGCGGAGCAGGGACGGGTGCCGGCCATGGGCGGCGGCCCGGTGATCACACTGATGGACCGCTCGGTGTTCTGCGACCGGGGCTTGGTGAGGCTGCTGGAGGAGACGGCCCGGCGGAACCGCATTCCCTTCCAGCACAAGCGGCCCGGCATCGGGGGCACCGACGCCGGCCGGATCCATCTGGCCCGGGGCGGGGTGCGCACCGCGGTGGTGGCCGTGCCCTGCCGCTACATCCACGCGCCGGCCGGCCTGGCCAGCCTGAAGGACGTCGCCTCGGCCCTGAAGCTGATGCGCTCGGCCCTGAGACGGCTTGGCCGGGGCGGCATTCCGGCAGGCGGGGCAGGCCAGAAATAATACAATATTGATATAGCGATCTAAAGAAACGCACTTCGGAGCCATGCCATGAAAAAAGCCTTCATCATTCCCGCGCTGCTGGCGGCCGTTTTGGCCCCGGCCCAATCGATCAAGTTCGAGTTCTCCAACGTCCGCTTTCGGACCGGGAGCGCCGTCATCGATCCGGCCACCTACCCGGCCCTGGACTCCCTGGCCCAGTTCCTTTCCGCCTCCGGGGCCAAGGTGGAGATCGCCGGGCACACCGACAACGTGGGGAACGCCTCGGCCAACCGGCAGCTCTCACAGCGCCGGGCCGGGTCGGTGAAAAGCTTTCTGACTGCCCGCCACCGGATACCGGCCGGGCAGGTGGAGGCCCGCGGCTACGGGCACACCGTGCCCAAGGCCGAGAACTTCACGGCCGAAGGGCGGGCCGAGAACCGGCGGGTGGAGGTCACCGTCCTCTCCCAGATCCGCGCCGCCCGGGTCAGCTTTGTCCAGGGGAACGCATTCGTCCGCAAGCGGGGCGTCAGCCGCTGGGAGCCGGTGGAGCTGGGCCGGGTGCTGACGGTGATGGACGAGCTGGCCACCGACTCCACCGGAAGGCTGGAGATAACATTCGACAACGGCGGCAAGCTTAAGATGAGGCCCAGGTCCGACCTGGTCGTCACCCGGATGGCCCTGGAGGAGGGCGGTCG
The DNA here is from genome assembly GCA_002403115.1 of bacterium UBP2_UBA4780. Classification (GTDB taxonomy): domain Bacteria; phylum Edwardsbacteria; class AC1; order AC1; family EtOH8; genus UBA8901. Next base: position 2,939 of record DHHE01000077.1, read on the forward strand.
CGAGGCCGGCACCGACATCGGCCTCAAGCTGGGCAGGATATCGGCCAAGATCGCCAAGCTGCAGATGAGGAAGGAGCGTTTCTCGGCGGCCACCCCGGCCGCGGTGGCCGGCATCCGGGGCACCGAATTCACACTGGAGTCGCGGCCCGACCAGGCGTCACTGCTCTCGGTCTGGGAGGACGAGGTCCTGTTCCGAGGGAACAGCGAGGGGTCCATGGACAAGCCGGTGGCGGCCGGGCTGGGATGCCTCTGTCTTCCGGGCCGGATGCCTGAGCCGCCGGTAGCGCTGCCCAAGCCGCCCATGCCTAAAAAACCGGCGGCCAACGACACCCTCTTCTACAACCCGGACCGTCCCAAGCCGTTCACCTTCTCCTGGGAGTCTCTTCCCGGTGTCCGGGCCCGCCTGGTGGTGGCCCGAGATGCCGACCTGAACGACCTGGTGGCCGAGCTGGTAACCGCCGACCAGGCCCACCAGATACCGGCCCAGAAGGCCGACCGCCTCTACTGGCAGCTGAACGCCGTGGACTCGACGGGCTTCGAGGGCCAGCCCTGGCCGCTGCGTTCGGTGGAGATCAGGCGCAAGCTGGACGGCCCCAGGCTGAACATCATCCTGCCCAGGCCCGGGCAAAAGATTGGCCGGAGGGAGGTGCTGGTGAGGGGTGAGACAGACCCCAAGTCCGCGGTCACCATCAACGGCCAGGAGGCCTGGCCGGACGCCGACGGCTTTTTCTCGCAGACGGCCACCCTCTCCCCGGGCGAAAACGTCTTAACGGTGGTCTCCAGGGATCGGGCCGACAACACCACTACCAGCATGGTGAACGCGATCTGCCAGACCGCCAGGCGGTTCTGGGTGGGGCCAGGGCTTGGAGCCCTGAAGCTGGTGGGAGGCAAATGGGACATGTCCACCATCGGGCCGTCCGGGAGCATAAGGTTCCTTACCAACCTGAACGACCGTCTCAGCCTGGGCGGGCAGACCGGCTTTGCCCAGGTAGGTTGCAAGCAGGATCCGGCCTTCGAGCCCCGGGGCGGAGAATACCAGACCACTCTCCTCTCAGGCTCGTTCCTGGCCCGGGCCTGCCCGTGGCCGGACCTTAATTTCGCCCCTTATGTGGCCGTGTTCGCCGGAGCCGTATCCTGGACCAACCAGATGGACACGCTGACCATCAACACTGATTTCGGCACACCGGCCGCCAGCCAGGACGACCTTTCGCCCCACGCCGGGCTGATATTAGGGGCCAGATACCGGGCGAACGAGACGATCCAGATATTCATCGAGGCCTCGGGCGGCTATCTTTCCACGAAAAAGTACAACGCGGGGCACTATGACGCCAACAACCTGACGGCGTCGCTGCAGACCGGGGTTATGTTCGGCTTTTGAAAGACCGCAACGGAAATGCTTGCAACAAAGGCGGATTTTCGCTATAATTATGGTTTGAACATCTTAAGGAGGCGCCGATGATAAACCTTTCCCGGTTCGGACTATTTTTGCTGCTGGCCTTATGCCTGTGCTTGGCGCCGGCCTGCGGTCCCAGCGTGAAACCAGAGGAGGCTCCGCCGCCGGAAGCGCTCCTTAAAACACCGCCCGAGGAAGAGCCGGCTACAGAACCACCGGCTCCAGAACCCGTAAAACCGGTTAGAAAGCCTTCCAGAATTGAAAAGCCGGTGGCAAAGCCGAAACCAGCAACCAAACCCGAACCCAGGCCCGAGCCGAAACCGGAACCAATAGTGGAAGCAAAGCCCGAGCCTAAACCAGAGCCCAAGCCGGAAGTCAAGCCCGAACCGAAGCCGGAGCCGGAAACCACGGTCAAACCGGAGGCCGAACCATCGGCCAGGGAGCCGGTGCTGGCCAAGGAGGAAAAAGAGCGCAAGTACTGGATGGGGCTCTACGCCGGAGGGGCCAAACTCTGGGGCGGCGTATGGAACCTGTCGACGGTCGGCCCCCAGGGAGGGGTCCTTTTCAGGTATCACCCCGACGGGAAAAAGCTGGGATTCGGACTGGACCTGGCTTACGCCCGTTTTTATTGCTACGAGGACATCTTCGAGCCAGAGGCCTCCGAGTACAAGACCGACATGATCCTGGCCGGGTTGACGGCGACTTACGACCTCCTGCCCGGGTCCACACTGTCGCCGTATTCCTCCCTGCATGCCGGGTTCACCAACTGGAACAACCAGATGCCGCCGGTCTACGCCGGGCAGCCGATGATGGACTGGGGCGACCCCGCCTCCAACATCAAGGGCACCAACCTCCACCTGGGCCTGGCCCTGGGCCTGCGGGCCAGGGTCTCGTCCGGCGTCTCTCTCTTTGTCGAAGGACGGGGCGGACTGATGCCCAACGACAAGATGAACGTGGGACACCATGACGCAAACAATATGACCTCGGCCGTGGTGGCCGGGGCCATGTTCGGTTTTTAAAAAACTCTTGACAAGCCAACAATATAGTGGTAGATTTTTTGCCGCAGGGCAAGAAATCCACCACTTTTTCAAAGGAGGGACCATGAAGACGCTGTTCCGCATCACCCTGTCCATCTCCCTGGTTTTGGCCCTGGCCTTGGCCGTGGGCTGCGGCAAGAAGGAGAACCCGACCACACCGGCCACCACTACCAATCCGCCGGCCCAGCAGGTGAGCGATGCCCAGTCAATAGCAGGATATGGAACCGGGGCCATCGGCTTCACCAAAGGTTTCTCGGGCGGGCTGTCAGGATGGACCCCGGGCACCACCGCGCCAAAAGCTGCCATCGGCATTACGGGACTCGCGGAATTGCCCAAATGGGATACCACCGGTTGGCAGGGGCCCACCAACCACACAAATTACTGGAATCCGACATCGGCCTCGGGCTGGTATTACGACACGTTGCTGGACAGCACGATGGTGGTCAAGATATGGGCCAAGTTCAAGCCGGATACAGTAAACCCGGTCCGGGTGGACTGGGAATACAATTACACGACCGCCGACACGGTGCTGGAGTTTTCCGCCTACTGCTCCACGGCCACGGGGACAACCCACAACGGCGGATGGTACGTTGGCTACAGCATCGGAACGAACACCCTGTATTACTGGCGGTTCACTTGGTCCAACGTGACCAATACCGGCTGGGAGGGCAACCCGCGGTTATGCTCCGGCCAGTTCGAGTACACCAGCAACCACGGGGTCTCGGGCAGCTTCACCTTCACCAACGGCTCGGGAACCGGATCGGCCAGCATAAACAGCACTATCTTCGTGAACTACGTGTTCAACAACGACGGCACCGGGCACTACACCATAGTCGGCTACACCACGCAATACCCGTTCAACTGGTAACCGGTCGGTGCATATAAGAAGAAGCGGCCCGAAAAGGCCGCTTCTTCTTTTCTTTCCCCCTCCCCCGCTTTCCTTCCCGCCAAAGGAGGAACTCTCCGAATAGCCAAGGAGGGGTTTAACGCTGCGGTCAGAGCTTCTCCGGCCAAACCATCCTCCCCCCCACGAAAACCTGGTGGAACCTCACTTGGTCCCACTTGAATATCAGGTCCGAAAGCAGCTCCCGGCCGTTCCTGCCCGAGTTCTCGCCGACGGTGACCACCGAAAAGTCCGCCTGCTTCCCGGGCCGGAGGCTTCCCATCCGATTCTCCAGCCCCAGGGCCCTGGCCGCGCCCATGGTCGCGCAATAAAAAAGCCTTTCCGGGGGCTCGCGGTTGACGAAATAGGCGTCGCGCATGGCGTCCAGCATGGAGAACGAGGGCCCGGCCCCGACGTCCGTCCCCAGGCAAAGTTTGGGGTATTTCCGCCAATGCTCCATGGGGAAGCGTCCCGAGTGTAGGAAAAGATTGGACGAGGGACAGTGGACCACGGAGCAGCCGCGCTTGAGCACTAACCGGCGCTCGGCCGGCGACAGGTGGATGCAGTGGGCCAGCAGGGTCTTCGGGGTGAGCAGTCCGAAGCGGTCGTATACCCCGGCGTATGAGGAGATGCCCGGGAACATCCTTCCGACCAGGGCCGTCTCGCCCTCGTTCTCCGAAAGATGCGTCTGGACGTAGGCCCCGCTTTCCCGGACGAAGCGGCCGATCATCGCCATGAACTTTCCGCTGCAGGCCGGGGCGAAGCGGGGGTTGACCGACAGCCACAAACGGCCCGTCCTTCCCTTTCCGATCTTCTCCGCCAGGCGCCGGCATTCCTCGAGGGCCTGTTCCGGCCGCTGCCGGAGAGGCCGGGGCACGCCCCGGTCCATCAGGGTCAATCCCACCACCGCCCGGATGCCCGAGCGCTCGGCCGCGTCCACGGCCTCCTCGGCCCCCGCCGGGTAATTGGCATAGAGCGCGGCCGTGGTGACGCCGTTGGACAGCAGCTTTCCGAAGAAACCGTCGGCCACCCGCCGGGCGTAGGCCCGGTCGCGGAAGGCGGCCTCGGCCGGGAAGACGTAGGAGGAAAGCCAGTGCATCAGGGTGTGGCCGGTGCGTCCCCGGACGTGGTATTGGGAGAGGTGGGTGTGGCAGTCGATGAGCCCGGGAATGACGAGGGCGCCCCGGGGAAGGGCCAGCCGGGACGGCGGTGGCCTCCAGGTCCTCCGCCTCCCACAATGCACCACGGCGCCGTCCCGGTCGAAAACCAGCTCGCCGTCCCTTATGAAATCAATGCGGCCTGGCCCGGCAGGGTTAATGATGGCGGCCCGGACAGCATACCGCCGTCCCGTTTTCAACGCTTTACCCCGTCAAGCATTCTTTCGAATTCCTCCCCGTCGATTATCTTTATCCCCAGTTCCCTGGCTTTCCCGAGCTTCGAGCCGGGATCGCTTCCGGCCACCACCAGCGAGGTTCTCTTGCTTACCGATCCGGTCACCTGGCCACCCCGCGAGGCTATCAGCTCGGCCGCCTCCTCCCGGGAGAAATGCTCCAGGGATCCGGTGAGCACCACGGACATCCCGGCAAACGCGCCGCCGCCGGAGCCTGGTCCCTCCTCCGCGGTCCGCACGCCGGCCCGGCGCAGTTTCTCCAGCACCGCCAGGTTCTGGCGGCTGGAGAAGAACCTGACGACGCTCCCGGCCACGGCCGGGCCCAGGCCGTGGATGCCCGAGATGTCCCCGGACGAGGCCCGCCCCAGGGCCTCCAGGCTGCCGAGCCTCTGGGCCAGCTGCCTGGCCGCCGAGGAACCAACGTGGA
>DHHE01000144.1 GCA_002403115.1 bacterium UBP2_UBA4780
GTGGGAAAACCCCTGACGTTGAAGGCCCTGGCCACGTCGGCGCCTCCGTAAGTCTTGCCGTCGTGGTTGAAGGAGGGGGCCTCCTCCGGGTTGTACTTCTCGAAAATGAAGCTTTCGTCCATTATCTGCTTCACCGCCGGGTCGGGGTAGGTCTTCTCCTCCAGCACCTTGCACCACTTGCACCAGTCTGTGTAGAAGTCGACAATGACGAACTTGTCGTCGCGCTGGGCCGCCTCGAACGAGGACTTGAAGACAGCCTGGGCGAAGTTGACAGAGCCGGCTGGTGCCGGGGCCTTCTTTTTGCCGGCGCAGGAGAGGGCCGGGAAGACCGCGGTGACAAGCAAGACCAGGGGGATCAGCCTTTTCATTTTTTCTCCTATGGAGGCACGGCGCGCCGTGCCCTTACTCTTTTTGTTTACTTTAACCCGGAGGCCAGCAGCCCTCCTATGAGGGCCCACCAACCCGACGAGATCCAGGGATTGCCGGCGAGGGGGCAGGCGCCGCTGCGGCAGCCTATGAGCTTGTAATAGAGAAAGCCCAGGGCCGCGCCGGCCGCCGCTCCCAGCAACACCTTTATAAAGGGGCTCATCCCTCGACCACCCTGCTTTCTATGACCATCCGGGGTGCGTTCTTGATGGTGGCCGAGACCGAGCAGTACTTCTCCTCGGACAGTCTGATGGCCTCGTCCAGGTCGCTTTTGGGGATGTTCCCGACGGCGGTGTAGACGAATCTCATCTCGGTAAACCGTTTGGGGTGCTCGCCGGCCCGTTCGCCCTCCAGGGACACGGTGAAACCGCGCAAAGGGAGGCGCTTCTTCTTGAGGATGGACACCACGTCCATGGCCATGCAGCCGGCGGCGGCCACCAGCAGCAGCTGCATGGGGGCGAAGCCGGCCGGGACGCCGTCATGCTTGGATTCGAGGATCATGCCGTGCCCGGCGCCGTCGTCGGCCACGAACTGCAGGTCCTTTACCCAGGTCAACATCAGCGGCATAAGATTCCTTTTTTATGAGGAAGCCGGGAACGCATGAACCTGTTCCGGCTTCTTTGAGACACGAGGGGCGCTAGAAATTCTCGGCCAGGACCTCGTAGTAGGCCTGGGGGTGCTGGCAGGCCGGGCAGACCTTTGGGGCCTCGTTGCCCTCGGCCACGTAGCCGCAGTTGATGCAATGCCACTTGACCGGGGCCTTCTTCTTGAAGACCTCGCCGCCGGCGACGTTGTTGATCAGCTTGCGGTAGCGGCTCTCGTGGAACTTCTCCACCTTGGCGATCTGCTCGAAGCTCTGGGCCGCTTCGGGGAAGCCCTCGTCCTGGGCGGTCTTGGCGAAGTCGGCGTAGAGGGTGGTCCATTCCATGTTCTCGCCGGCGGCCGCCTCCTCCAGGTTCTCCCTGGTGGTCCCTATCTTGCCGGCCGGGTAGGAGGCGGTGATCTCGACGTCGCCGCCCTCCAGGTGCTTGAAAAAGACTTTGGCGTGCTCCTTCTCGTTGTCGGCCGTCTCGGTGAAGATGGCGGCTATCTGCTCGAATCCCTCCTTGCGGGCGGCCCCGGCGAAGTAGGTGTAGCGGTTCCGGGCCTGCGACTCCCCGGCGAAGGCCTTGAGCAGATTCTTCTCAGTCTGGGTTCCCTTGAGGCTCTTCATTCTTTTTTACTCTCCGTAAGTGATTTATCAGGAAACCAGGAAAACATGATAAATTCCTGGGTTCACGGGTTCCTTGTTAATGGCCTGGAGGTCAACTGCGCGCCATCCACAGCCCGTGGAGGTTGCAGTACTCACGGGCGGCCACCTTCTCGGCCGGACAGAAGAACTCGGCCTGGGGCTTGTCCCCCGGCTTGAGATAGACCCGGTGCACCCGTTCCCCGGCGTGGAGGGCGATCCACTCGATGTAGTGTTTCTCCTCCATGGGGTGGGCCACCGAGCCGACCGTCACCCGCCAGCCGTTCTCGATCTTCTCGATGACCGGGACGTGCTTTTCCTTGGCGGCGTCCACCGTGTTCTCCACCACCAGCTTCATGGGCTGTCCGCAGCACACCAGCTGCCCCTTGCCGCCGTGCAGCACCTCGACGATGTTGCCGCACAGCTCGCACTTGTAGATCTGCTCCCTTTCCGCCATGATGTTCTCCTTACAACTTGGTATTAAGATCATTGTCATCCCGGGATAGCTCTACGCTTGGCAAGCTGAGGCGGTGCCCTGAGACGGGCATACATAGCAACACACGAAGGGGATGAAGAAACCGGTGGTCACCCACTTCGGCTTCAAAGCAAGGTGCTATTCTCAGTGCAGCGTTTCAAACCGTCAGGCATGGTGCCGGCCCTTCGACAAGCACAGGACAGGCCTCAGGGTGACAGGGGGGGCTACAAATTCTCGATATAATGCTGGGCGGCCACGGCCGCGGTGGCGGCGTCGCCAACCGCCCCGGCGATCTGCCGCACCAGCTTGCGGCGGACGTCGCCGGCCGCGTAGATGCCGGGATGCGAGGTCGCCATGTTGTCGTCGGTGACGATGTGTCCGGCCTCGTCGAGCTTCACCAGGCTCCCGGCCACGGCGCTGTTGGGGCTGTACCCCACGTAGATGAAGACGCCGGAGGCCGGGATGACCTCGTCGACCCCGGTCCCCTTGTCCATCACCCGCACCCCGGTGACGCCCGATGACCCCTCGATGGCCGAGACCGATTTGTCCCAGGCGAAGGATATCCTCTCGTTCCTGAAGGCCAGCTTCTGCAGGGACTCGGCCGCCCTCAGGCTGCTGCGGCGGTGGACCACCGTCACCTTGGAGCAAAGCCCGGCCAGGTAGACGGCCTCCTGGATGGCCGAGTCGCCGCCCCCGACGACCGCCACCTCCTGGCCGCGGAAGAAGGCGCCGTCGCAGACCGCGCAGTAGGACACCCCCTTGCCCAGGAGCTCCCTTTCGCCGGGCACGCCCAGCTTTTTGGGAAAGGCGCCGGTGGCGATGACCAGGGCCTTGGCCCGGAGGACCTTTTTCGAGGCCAGGGGCACGGTGAAGCTCTTAGGCTCCGGTGTTATGCCGACCGCCTCGTCCGAGATGAACTCGGCGCCGAACCTGGCGGCCTGGGCCTGCAGCCTCTGGGCCAGGTCGTATCCGGAGATCCCCTCCGGGAAACCCGGGTAGTTGTCGATGCGCTCGGTGTTGGCCACCAGGCCGCCCGGCATCAGTTTCTCGACTATGGCGGCCCGCAGCCCGCCGCGGCCGGCGTAGAGCCCGGCGGTCAGCCCGGCCGGCCCGCCGCCGATGACTATGAGGTCATGCGCCGCTTGCCGGTTCATCGAACGGATTCTGCCGCCGGCGGTTCCAGCGTGAACACCAAACAGCTTGCCAGGCAGCGTTTGCAGTCGGTGCACTTGGCCGGATCTATTTCCGGGGCCTGGTCCGGTTTTTGCGATATGGCCCCGGCCGGGCAGTCCTTGATGGCAGGACAGCGGTGGTTCTTGGGGCAGAGGTCAGGGTTAACGGAGATCATCTTCTCTTAGGAAACCATGAAATCAGGAATGGAACTTTTTTATCTTGGACATAAATCCCCATTTTAGCCAGGAAAGGCATAGTTCCTGTCTTCTTGGCTTCCTTAGGGGTTAGAGCTGCTTCCCCGCCTCCTGCAGGTGGTGCATGAAGACGTGCTCGGGCACGGCCCCGTCCAGAGAAGCCGTTTCGTTGATGACCGTCTTGGGCACGCCCATGACGCCGTAGCGCTGGGCCAGGTGGGGAAACTCGGTGGACTCCACCATGTGGGCCGTCACCAGGTCGCTCTCCACCGCCGCCTGGTGGGCCAGGCGCACCATGGACTGGCAGTAGGGGCAGGTGGGGGTGACGAACACCTGTATGTTGACGGGCTTCGAAAGGGACATCAAGACATCCTTTGATTCCTGGGACAGCCCGGTCTCCCCCCGGGAGACATCAATGATGGAGGCCACCAGCGAGGCGAACTCGTACCCGGCCGGTATGCCGTAGAAGCGGACACCGTGGTCCTTGGCCCCGATGACGGCCACGGCCGGGATCTTGTCTATCCCGTACAGCTCGGCTTGCGTCTTGTCGTTGACGAAGTTCCAGGTCTCCAGGGTGATCTTGTCAGAAAGCGGGGCCAGCTCCTTGAGGATCATCTCGGTGGGGCCGCAGTACATGCAGTCCAGGTTCTGGGTGAAAAAGGCAAGTTTGACCGGCGAGGCCAGCTTCTGTCCGAATTCCTCGACCAGCTTTTGACGGTCCTCGTCCTTCAGCAAGGCCATGAGCTTTTCATCCTCCGAAAGAGTGCATTGAAGGTTTTGAGGCCGCGCATTTAAACCTGGCAGCCGCAGCTCCCCCCGCCTTCGCAACTGCTGCGGCGGGCGAGTCCGGAACAGCAGGAGCCGGATTCGGAACCGCAGTCGCCCCCGGATGAGCGGCAGGATCCGGTAACGGCGGAGAAGCGCGACAGCGCCATCTTCGAGGCGGCCCCGCAGTCCGGGCAGGGGGCGCCCTCCCGGTCCTCCATGCGCCTTATCTCCTCGAACCTGCGGCCGCAGGAGGGGCAGTTGTATTCGTAGATCGGCATCCCAGGCTCCGTCCCCCGGCCTATCCGATGGCCGCGTCCAGGCGCTGGGCGAGGGCCGCCTTGGGCATGGCCCCGACGATGGAGTCCACCGGCTTGCCGTCCCGGAAGAGGATCATGTTGGGGATGCTGCGGATGTTGAACTGCGAGGACTTGGACGGGTTGGCGTCCACGTCCAGCTTGGCGAACTTGATCCTGCCGGCGTACTCGTCAGCCAGCTCCTCGATTATCGGGGCCACCATGCGGCAGGGGCCGCACCAGGCCGCCCAGAAATCCACCAGCACCGGGAGGCCGGACTTGAGCACCTCCTGGTCGAAGCTGTCGTCGGTCAAGGCGATCACGGGCATTGGAGCCTCCTTTTTTTAGCCGCGGATTTTCACGGATTGGTTTTCCACCTTACCTTTCCGGGGAGACTTTTCCCCGGACCCGGCTTTTCCTTGCGATTTCCACACCTCGGCCAGTCGGATGGTCTTGAAAAGCCTTTGGGAGACATCGGCTGGAACCTTCACGCCCCCCAGGCTCCGGTAAAGCACCACCGTCCTTTTCAGGGTGTCCACGTACATCCGGCACTCGGGACATTCCCTGAGGTGCTCCTCGATGCGGCGGCAGAGACGCCGCTTGGCGCCGCGGTCCAGCTGGTCGGAAAACACCCCCAGCATCCGCAGGCAGTGGCCGGTGCCGGCCCGATGTCCGGGTTTTGGCGATTTTCCCGCGCGGGGCTTGGTTTTCACGGGGACGGGCATTATCGTGTTTCCATTGGTTTCAGATAGGGAAGAAGCTTTTTCCTGAGGTTCTCCCGGCCGCGGCGCAGGCGGGACTTGTAGGCCGGAAGCCTTAACCCAAGCATTCCCGACGCCTCCCTGTCCCGGAACCCCTCGATGTCGCCCAGCACCACCGCCGCCCGCTCTTGGTCCTTCAGTTCCACCAGGAACCGCTCGAGCAGTTCCCTCGCCTCCGAAACCAGATATTTGTCCAGAGAGAACGCCCCGGGATCGGCCCTTTCCATCTCCCGGTCCAGGCCAACATGCAG
>DHHE01000037.1 GCA_002403115.1 bacterium UBP2_UBA4780
CTACCATACCATCGGGCGAATACACCGGGAAAACCATGATTACGAGAAAGCCCAACCGTATCTGGAGAAAGCCCTGGCGCTCTACCAGGCTTCGGGAGACATGCGCAACATAGCCATGTCGCTGGGAAGCCTGGGCGGGATGCAGTATTACAAGGGGCTGTTTCCCGAGGCCCTGGAGCTCTTCCACAGACAGACCGACATCGCCGGCAAGCTGGGGGAGAGATATTTCCAGGCTTGCGCCTACGGGGACATGTCCTCCGTTTACCTGGAAATGGGCGATTACGTCCAGGCCCGACGGTTCGCCATGCTTGAGATGGAAGCGGGCCTGGCGATAGGGGATAAGATATGCGTCAGCGACGCCCACTTTCATCTTGGCCTGATCGGGATGGAAACGGGGGACTACCAGGAGGCCGAAAAGCAGATAGACAAGGCAGTGGAACAGGGCCGCCAGATCGAGAGCGGGCGCTTCCTGCCCGATTACCTGGCGGCCAAGGCCGGGTTCTTGTACAAGAGGAACAAGCTTAAGGAAGCCGTGGAGACCAACCGGTCTGCCATGGCCGAGGCTGCTCGCTTCGGGCGGCGCGACCTGTTGAATGCCGGACGCTGGCAGCAGGCACTACTGGATCAAGCCCGAGACCCGTCGGCGGCCGAGGCTTCCTTGTCGTCGCTGGAGGCCGATCCCGAAAGCAGCGACGACACCAAGGCGGAGGCCTTTTTCCTGCTGTGGAGGAGGACCGGACGCCGGGATTTCAGGGACAAATCACTCGAGGCTTACCGCCGGCTTATGGCCAAAAGGCCGAAGCCACTTTACGAACGTCAGATCGGCGTGCTGGAGGACTGAGATACGGCCCGGCCGCCCTCAATTAATCCTTGTAAAAGCGCCGTATTTAATATAGAATATTTCAATAATAGGGGAGGGAGCATCCATGAAAAAGACCATCCTGGCCGCCGCCGGACTGGCTATGGCGGTATCCGTCACGCTCTGGGCCCAGCCCGGCTTCGACGAAGCCAAGCCTTACTGGGACAACCGCGGGGACAAGGCGTCGCTCAAGCAGGCCATCGCCGCTTACGAGAAGGCCTACCAGGAGAACCCCAGCTACGAGCTGGCCGAGCGGCTGTCCTACGCCTGGTATTTCCAGGCCGACGCCTTCGAGGAGGGAAAGCAGAAATCGGCCGGCTACTACACAGGCTACGAATGGGGCCTCAAGGCTCTGTGCTTCGATCCGGGGTTCAAGCAGCGCTACGAGGTCGACAAGAAGGGGATGGGCGACGCCACCAGCGGCCTGTCCTTGGAGTTCGCCGGAGGCATCTTCTGGACGGCCACCAGCTACGGCAAGTGGGGCAAGATGCGCAACATCCTCAAGCAGCTGGGCCCGGCCAAGCAGGCCCGCAAAATGATCATCTACCTCCACTCGCTGGACAGGAACTATTACTACGGCGGGCCGGCCAGGTGGCTGGGGACCTACTACGCGGTGGCACCGGGGATAGCCGGCGGCGACATGGAGAAATCCAAGAAGCACTACGAGGAGGCAATGGCCGCTGCCCCGGGCTACCTGGCCACCAAGGTCCTCATGGCCGAGAACTACGCCGCCAAGGTCAAGGACAAAGCCCTGCACGACAAGCTGCTGGACGAGGTGCTGGCCGGCGACCCGGACGCCCTGCCAGAGGTGGCCATCGAGCAGAGGGTGGAGCAGGACAAGGCCAGGAGGATGAAGGCCGAGAAGTTCGAATAACCTCACCCTAACCCTCTCCTCGGCAAGGAGAGGGAACCTTATATGACATGGACGAACAGCAGGTAGAGCGCCTGGTCAAAGAGCACGGGCTTGAGGCGGAGGCCGCCCGGTCCTACCTGTCGGCCGCCGACGAATACAACGCCGAGGAGGAGAGGATACTCGGCGGCGTGTTCGGACAGGTGAGCGGGCCGGTGGTCGAGCTGGGGGCGGGCCGGGGGGAGTTCACCCGGGAACTGCTGGGCAATTACCTCAAGCCCGGACAAAGGCTGTACGCGGTCGAGAGGCTGGACACGGCGGCGGCCAAGCTTCGGGAATCCATCACGGACGAGAGGCTGGAAGTCATCAACTCCGATTCCGTCCGGCTTCCCCTGCCCGACGGGGCGGCCGGGCTGGTGGTGTCCCGGGCGGCCCTGCACGATTTCGTCTCCGACGACGGAGACGTGGCGGCGGCCCTGCGGGACTGCGTGCGGGTGCTGGCACCGGACGGGGTTTTCCTGGTTTACGACAAGGTCAGCGATGGTTTCGCAGACGTTGAACGGGAATCAGCCGAGGGGCGTATGGAGCGGATGAACGTGGAGCTGGCGGCCCTGGAGGGCAGGAAGTGCTGGGGCCTGCACCGGTCCGGGGACTACCGGGCACTGCTCGAAGATCTGGGCCTGGGCGAGATCATGCTGACGCTGCTTGATACCCCGGACTTCCCGGCCTACGTCGGCATGACGAAAAAGACCATCGAGGAAAAGCGGAAGGCCTATGTCAAGCGTTGGGGCAATGGAGTAAACGGCATTCTTGACGGACTGTACCGGGACTTCGACACACTGCCGCCGCGGGCCCTGCCGATGGTTATAGCGTGGGGAAGGAAGTATGATTAAATATTGTATCGCAATATTTATATTAATAATTCTTTTATTTTCTTGCACTAGTAAGACGAAAGAAGAAACACACCTTCCCACTTTAGAAGACAGCTTAATTTTTAATGCATACTATCATTATTATGATACTGTTACTACCATCAAATATCAACAGGCACTGATGGAATCACTGCTTTTCTATTGTGAAAAAATGGAGATGTGTATAAAAAAAGGAATATTCATTAGAAATGATAGTGATGATTGCTCGATGATGAGGTTAATTGACACATTATCGCAATACAAAGCTATAAATTTTCCTCAACGAGCCTTTGTTTTAGTAGAAATTGGTGAATATTACAATTCAAGCAGAGATGAGGGAATAGAGGGTAAATTTTATGATTTGTGGGAGAATCCAGATGTATCTTTTATCAAGTCTATTAAAAACTTGCCTGACACAATAAGATTTAGGTTTATTAAGAAAACTTTACCGGCAGAGTACGAAAATAGAAAGTGCAATGATATTATTGCCATTTTTACTCGTTCAGATACTCAGCCAAAGGACATAATAAAATCGATTAAAAAGATTAATAAGCTATATAAAAACCATGAATAAGGAAGGCAACCGGTTGACATGCTAAGCTAAAGGAGTATATGGCACAGATAGTCAAATCGCGCCCCTCGCCGGAGGAACTCCGGAAGCTGGGGGTCGAGACCTG
>DHHE01000131.1:0-3482 GCA_002403115.1 bacterium UBP2_UBA4780
CGGGCAGTAAGAGGGAGGAGATACTGAAGGCCGCCGCCGGGGTCTTCGCCCGCCGGGGCTACCACCGGACCCTGGTGGACGAGGTGTCCAGGGCGGCCGGGGTGGGCAAGGGGACGGTCTACCGCTACTTCAGGGACAAGGAGGACCTCTTCTTCAGCATCATCGACCAGGGGATCGACCGGCTGATATCGTCCATGGAGGGAGCCGCCCGTTCCGGGGACCTTCCCTCAAGTTCGCTGAGCGGCATATTCGGGGCCCTGTCCGACTTCGTCAGGGAGAACAAGCCCATCTTCAAGCTGCTGCACCAGGTCGAGCCGCGCAACAGGGTGAAGCGCTTCGAGCGGATCCGGGTTCGGAACAGGCGGATCATCTCCATCACAGAGGGCGTGATCCGGCGGGGGATGAGGAGCGGCGAGTTCCGCCGAGGAGACGCCCGGCTGTGGGCTTTGGCGGCGGTCAGCGCCGCCAACAGCGCCTACATGGAGGGCCTCCGGGCGGCCAGGCCGCGGACCACCGAGTCCCTGCTGGACCTGATGCTTTGGGGCATGGCGGCCGGCCGCGAAACAAAGGGCGGCCGCGGAACGTAATATCATTTGGCTTGTTAGGACGGGCGCGGGATTAAACCAACGGCGCGTTGAGTCAGTCAGATAAAGGATATACTTTCAAGGAAACGCCATGATCAGAACGTCTTTTGCCATCCTGGTGGCATGCTCCGCCAGCCTGGCCTGGGGCCAAGAACCGGGGCCGGCCAGGGTGCTGACCCTGGCCCAGTGCCTGGAGATGGCCTTCGACCAGAGCCCGGAACTGGTGAAGGCCCAGAGCAGCAGAACCCTGGGATCGGTCGGACTGCAGACCTCGGCCTCGGCCCTGCTGCCCAAGCTCTCGGCCAGCTCCTCCTACACCCAGAGCGGCCCGGCCACCTCGGTGGCCTATGACGGCTTCGGCAATCCGGTGATCACTGAGGGCGGGCACAGCGACAACTACCGCACCAGCTTGAGCGCCAGCCAGAGCCTGGTCAACCTTTCCCACTGGGCCAGTTTCAAGGGATCGATCAACGATTATCAGGCGGCGTCGGCAACCTTCCAGCAATCGGCGGCCTCGCTTTCCTTCCGGGTGAAGGATGCCTATTACGGGCTGCTGAAGCTGCAGAACGCCCTGGAGGTGTCCCAATCATCGGTGGAGCAAAGCATGGAGCAGGTATCGAAGGCCAGGGTCATGCATCAGCTGGGCTCGATCAGCAAATCGGACCTGCTCAAGTTCGAGGTCAGCCTGGCCCAGAACAGGGTGGCCCTGCTGAACGCCAAGCGGGGGCTGGCGGCCGGCCGGGAGGCTCTCAGGGGGTTGATCAACGTCGAGGGCGATTTCGAGATAGACGCCCAGGTCCCCCGCCCCGACACCACCGGCGCCATCCTGCCCCGGGACTCGCTGCTGGCCCTGGCCAAGGAGCGGAACCCCGGCTTCCGGGCGGCACGCCGGCGCCACCAGGCGGCCCGCGACTACCTGTGGTCGGCCTGGTTCTCCAAACTGCCCAGCCTGAACGCCTCCTACAACTACGGCTATTCGGACTCGGCGCAGTTCCGCGATTCCCGCAGCTGGAAGGAACGGGACAGCTGGAGCTTCTCCCTCAGCCTCAACTGGAACATATTCGACGGCACGGCCACCGAGGCCCAGATCCGCAGGGCCAGGGCCCAGGCCGACGCGGCCGAAGCAGACTGGACGCTGGCCCAGAGAAGCCTGGACTCGCAGGTCGAACAGATACGCATAGAATGGCAGGCGGCTTTGGAGGAGCTGTCGCTGATTGGCGACCTGCTGCTGCAGGCCGACGAGGACTTCAGGCTGACCACCGAGAAGCACCGGCTGGGCGCGGCCTCCACCCTGGACCTGCTGACCAGCCAGGTGAACTACAACCAGTCGCAGCAGGAGGCGGTCAAGGCCCTCTGCGATTATTACCTGACCCTGGCCAGGATAGACCAGCTGCTGGGCAAGTACTGACCTGTAGACTATAGGGAGAATGCCATGAAGCTCGACCCCAGGCAACGCAAGCTCGTGATCATCGCGGCCGCGCTTTTGCTGGCCGGGATCCTGATAGCCGCCAACCTTCTGCGCGGTTCCAAGAGCACCGGGGTGCAGGCGGCCGCTGTCCGCAAGGGGCAGATCGTCTCCACCGTCTCGGCCCCGGGCAGCGTCAAGGCGGAGACCGAGGTCAAGATATCGGCCTACGTCATGGGCAAGGTCACCCGGCTGCCGGTCAAGGAGGGCGACCGGGTGCGGAAGGGCCAGGTGCTGGTGCAGATAGACCCGGCCAATTACGAGGCCCAGGTGAAACAGGCCCGGGCCAGCCTGGATCTGGCCCAGGCCAGCCTGGCCCAGAGCGGCCTGATATACGAGCGCAACCGGGAGCTCTTCGGCAAGGGGCTGCTCTCCCAGGAGGCCTTCGAGCAGGTGGCCACCCAGCACCGGCTGGACCAGGCCCGGCTGGCCCAGGCCCAGGCCGCCCTGGACCAGGCCATGGACACCTACCGCAAGACCACCATCACCTCCCCAATCGACGGCACGGTGGTCCAGCTCAACGTGGAGCTGGGCGAGGTGGTGGTCACCGGGACCATGAACAACCCCGGCTCGGTGATCATGACCGTGTCCGACATGGCCCAGATGGAGGTGGAGGCCCAGGTGGACGAGAGCGACGTCAGGGACATCGCCCCGGGCCAGCCGGCCGAGGTCAGCATCGACGCCATGCCCGGGCGGACGTTCAAGGGCCAGGTGTCCCAGGTGGGCAACGCCGCGGTAGCCTCGGCCGGCCTTTCATCCGGGGGCTCGACGGCCTCGGTCAACTACGTCGTCCGGGTGAGGATCCTTGACCAGTCGGACGAACTGAGATCGGGGATGTCGGCCAACGTCGAGATCACCACCGCCAGCAAGACGGGCATCCTGGTGGCCCCCATCCAGTCGGTGGTGATGCGCCAGGTGGAATCCGAGATCAGGGAGTCCGATCTTAAGAACCGCAGCGGCCGGGGAAAACCCAGGGAGGGCCGGGCCGAAGGCGCGGTCAACGGGGCCGACGACAACACCCGCCGCAAGAGGGAGCGCGAGCAGGAGGTGGTCTACCTGGCCAGGGACGGCAAGGCGGCCATCACCCCGGTGAAGACCGGCATCTTCGACCAGGAATACATCGAGGTCCTCGCCGGGCTGGAGGAGGGGCAGCAGGTGATCAAGGGGCCGTTCCGGGCGCTGCGGAACCTAAAGCACAACGATCGGCTGAAGATAACCAAGGAACAGGCCAGGCCCGGGGACGGGGCCGGACGGCGGGGGGAATAGCGGGCCATGATGATCCGGATGGACGGCCTGGCCAAGGTATACCGGATGGACGGCGTCAATGTGGAGGCCCTCAAGGGGGTGTCGCTGGGGGTGGCCGCCGGCGAGTACGTCTCCATCATGGGGCCGTCGGGCTCGGGCAAATCGACCCTGATGAACCTCATCGGCTG
>DHHE01000131.1:3576-4866 GCA_002403115.1 bacterium UBP2_UBA4780
CTGCCCATGCAGTATGCCGGGGTGGACGCCCAGGTCAGGCGGGAGCGGGCCATGGCCTCGCTGGAATCGGTGGGGCTGGGCCACCGGGTTCACCACAAGCCCACCGAGATGTCGGGGGGCGAACGGCAGCGGGTGTCCATCGCCCGGGCACTGGTCAACGATCCCGCCATCCTGCTGGCCGACGAGCCCACCGGCAACCTGGACAGCAGGACCGGGGTGGAGATCATGGCCATTTTCGAACATTTGCACGCCCAGGGGAAGACGGTCATCCTGGTGACCCACGACCAGAGGATCGGCGAGTACGCCGACCGGATGGTGAGCCTGCTGGACGGGCAGGTGGTCAGCGACAAACCGGTCGCCAAAGGAAAAAGATGAACATCTGGGAATCGATCCGCCTGGCCTTCGACGCCATCCGGGCCCACAAGCTGAGGTCCGGGCTGACCACCCTGGGCATCATGATCGGGGTGCTGACGGTCATCGGCATGCTGGCCCTGATCAACGGGTTCAACAAGATGGTGGCCAAGCAGCTTTCCTCCCTGGGCACCACCACCCTCTACGTCCAGAAGCAGGGGCTGGTGATGAGCCACGACGACTGGCTGAAGACCCGGGGCCGCAAGAACCTGACCATCGCCGACGCCTACTCGCTGCGGGACAACTGCCCCTCGGTGATGAGGGTGGCGCCGATCCTGGAGAACATGGCCACCGTCAAGCACGGCCGGGAGGAGGTGCTGGGCTCCAGCATCGTCGGCACCACCCCCGAGTACCAGTTCATCGCCAACCAGGAGATGGAGGACGGCCGGGCCATGTCGCCGATGGACCTGGAGCGCAGCCGGCCGGTGGCCATCATCGGCTTCACCCTGACGGACAAGCTTTTCGGCCGCCAGGACCCCATCGGCAAGGAGCTTGCCATCGGCGGCAACCGCTTCGAGGTCATCGGCACCCTGTCCAAGAAGGGATCGTTCCTGGGCAACGACCAGGACAACATCGCCATCATCCCCATCTCCACCTTCCAGAAGCTGTTCACCGGCCAGATCCGCAACCGGGGCCGGGGCGGCTCGGTGACCATCGCCGTCCAGCCGCTGGACGCCGATAGGATCGAGAGCGCCAAGGACGAGATCACCGAGCTGCTCCGCCGCCGCCGCAGGGTGCCGCCGTCCAAGCCCGACGACTTCGGCATCGTCACCGCCGACCAGGTGATGGACATCTTCAAGAAGATAACAGCCGGCGTCTTCGGGCTGATGATCGGCGTCACCCTGCTGTCACTGCTGGTGGGCGGCATCGGCATCATGA
>DHHE01000204.1 GCA_002403115.1 bacterium UBP2_UBA4780
GGCAAGGGGCTGGGCTCAGGGTGACGGTTGTTGGAAGAAGAGTGTTATGAGAAAGAGAAGAGGAGAGGACAAAGGGAAAAAGCTTGTCCGCTTCGGGGTCTCCATCGAGGAGGGCCTGATAGCCAGGTTCGACCGGCGCATCTCCGGGAGGGGATACCGCAACCGGTCCGAGGCCATCCGGGACATGATCCGCGACCTGCTGACCGCGGATGCCGCCGAGAAGGGCGGGGAGATGATGGGGGTGATCGTGCTAATCTACGACCATCACCGGCCGCGTTTGGTCGAAAGACTGCTGGCCCTGCAGCACGACGCCGGGGCCGACATCGTGGCCTCCCAGCACGTCCACCTGGACCACCACCATTGCATGGAGACCATCGTGGTCAGGGGGTCGGCCGCCAAGCTGGAGGCGCTCCAGGGACGGATGGGGGCCCTCAAGGGGGTGGGCCAATGCCTGCTCTCCAAGACCAGTTGCCGGGCGCTGCATGATTTATAGCCGTCAGGGAGGCAGGGGCGCATGAAGATCAAGGAGATCTACAGCAAGGTGATCCGCTGGCTGGAAAAGGCCATCGCCCTGGCGGTGATCGTCGGGGTGCTGGTGGCCGCGGTCAAGGGCGGGATAGCCCTGGCCGGCATGGACTGGTCGGAGACGGAGACCTTCTACGAGCTGATCTACCGGGTGCTGCTGCTGGTCATCGGCCTGGAGCTGGTGCGGATGCTGGTGACCCACAGCCTGGCGGCGGTGCTGGAGCTGCTGGCCTTCGTCATCGCCCGCAAGATGCTGAAGCCCGAGCTGACCGCGCTGGACATAATACTGAGCGTGGCCGCCTTCACCGCCCTGCTGGCCGGGCGCAAGCACCTGATGAGCCGCTCCTGCTACCCGCCCGGGGAGATGCCGGAGGACGAAGAGCCCTGCCGGGGAAAGGACCCGGGGGGCTGAGGTGAAGCGGCCGGGCCGGGGGGCTTGACAAAAGGCGTAAAACGTGCTACAATTTATTAAATCGTAGCACGTTTGCTTTTGCCGCAGGCCGTAGAAAACAAGTTACAATGAAAGGCAGGAAAGGGGTTTTGATGGGAAGGATCGCCTGTTTTGCCCTGGCAATCATGGCCGTGGCGGTGAACGTTTACGCCGCCCGGCCGTTGGACACCGACGACGCCGGCACGGTGGAGCCCGGGAAGTACGAGGTAGATCTGGGATACGATCACATCAACCACAACCCCGACGGCATCTGCCAGTCGCCCGGCTTCCAGCTGAAGCACGGGCTGTCCGCCCGGATGGACATCGGGGTGGCCTTCGGCCATGAGACATGGAAGGACGCCGAGGGCAGCACAGTGTCCTGGGGCACCACCCCGCTGGCGGTCGGGCTCAAGGCGGCCCTGCTCCGGGAGCACAAGTTGCTTCCCGATATTTCGCTTTCGGCCGGATTCGAGACCGGCTCCAACGCCTGGGGCTTGAACGCCATCGCCAGCCGGGAGATCTCCGGCCTGGGCCTGCACCTCAACCTGGGCTACAACGGCTCGGGAGTGGCCCTGGAGCGCGGCAGCTACGGTTTCGGGCTGGCGGCCGAGTACCCCCTATTCGAAAAGCTGCGCCTGTGCGCCGAGCTGAACTCGGAGCTTCTGGACGACGGCCATGAGGTCCTGGGTAACAGCGGTCTGGTGGGCGGCTCCATCGACCTGGGCTTCGGTTCTTGGGACCTGGGGGGGCGCCTGTTCGACAAGCGGGGTCCGCGCTGGCAGGCGGTCACCGGGCTGACGATAGGATTCTGACAATTCAACCGCAGAGGACGCAGAGAATGAAAAGCATGCATCACAGATCCTCCAGGAACAGGATCGCCATACTATTTTCCGCCATGGCTCTGATAGCAGGCTGCGGGGGCGGCCAGGCCAAGAAGGAAAAAACAATCGCCACCTCGTTCTACCCCATGTATCTGGCCACGGCCAACATCGCCGCCGGGGTGCCGGGGGTGAAGGTGGTCAACATCACCCGGCCGTTCACCGGGTGCCTGCACGACTACCAGCTGACCACCGAGGAGGTCAAGACCCTGTCCGGGGCCGACGTCTTCGTGGTCAACGGCGGGGGCATGGAGTCGTTCCTGGACAAGGTCGTTTCGCAGCTGCCGGCGCTCAGAGTGATCGACGCCTCGGAGGGGTTGACGCTGCTGGCCGGCGAAAACGGAGAGACCAATCCCCACGTCTGGGTGTCGGTAACGGGCGCCATGGGCCAGGTAAGGAACATAGCCAAGGGCCTGGCCGAGGCCGATTCGGCAAACGCCGCGGCCTACCGGAGGAACTCCGACGCCTACCTGGCCAGGCTGGATTCGCTGAGGGAACGGATGCTAGAAGGGACTAAAGACCTGAAAAGCCGGGACATCATCACCTTCCACGAGGCCTTTCCCTATTTCGCCCGGGAACTGGGACTGAACGTGGTCGCCGTCATCCAGCGCGAGCCGGGGACGGCCCCCAGCCCCCAGGAGCTGGCCGGGACCGTCAAGCTGATCAAGAGCAAAAAGATAAGAGCGCTGTTCGCCGAACCCCAGTACCCTGCCAAGGAGGCCGAGGCCATCGCCCGGGAGACGGGAGCCAGGGTCTACATCCTGGACCCGGTGTCCACCGGGCCGATGGACGACCTCGATTTCTACATCAAGTCCATGGATGCTGATCTGATCACCCTGAAGAGGGCGTTGGGCGAACAACAAAGGCTCGGAGGACAATGAACAACGAGTTAGCCATTCTATCAGCCACCGCGGCATCATTGGGGCTGGTGCACACCGTCCTGGGCCCGGACCACTACCTTCCCTTCACCGTCATGGCCAGGGCCAGGGGCTGGAAGCTGGCGAAGACGATGTGGATCACCTTCCTATGCGGGCTGGGGCACATCGGCAGCTCGGTCCTGCTGGGGCTGGCCGGAGCCGCCCTGGGAACGGCGGTGGGCAGGCTGGAGGCCGTCGAATCGTTCCGGGGCAACCTGGCGGCCTGGGCCATGATCGCCTTCGGGCTGGTCTACGCGGCTTGGGGCGTGAGGCGCGCTTTGCGCAACAGGCCGCACCGCCATAGCCACGACCACGGCGACGGCACCAGCCACGAGCACGTGCACGTCCATGAGGACGGCCATGTGCACCTTCACGACGCGGAAGTAAAGGCATCAATAACACCCTGGGTACTTTTCACCATCTTCGTGTTCGGTCCGTGCGAGCCGCTGATACCGCTACTGATGTACCCGGCCGCCAAGCACAGCGTCGGGGGCATGGTCCTGGTGTCCGGTATATTCGGGGCGGTTACCATCGCCACCATGATGTCCATCGTAGCCGTCACCACTCTGGGCCTGAAACGTCTGACATTGGGCAGGATGGAGCGTTATAGCCACGCCCTGGCTGGGGCCACCATCTTCCTGTGCGGAGCCGCCATCCAGTTCCTGGGACTTTAGAGGGCGCGGAGCCCGCCCTGCTGAGGGAAGACCGCCGGGATGAACCGGCGGTCTTCCCGTTTGCGATTGAACGGAAGGCCGGCATCTGATATAATGTTTTAATGGGGCTTGGGAAACTCAGATTATCCGATTTCGACTATCACCTGCCTCCGGAGCTGATCGCCCAGCGCCCGGCCGAACGGCGGGACGGGTCCCGGCTGCTGGTGCTCCATCGCGAGAACGGAAGGATCGAGCACCGGCAATTCGGCGACATCGTCTTATTCCTGAAGCCTGACGACCTGCTGGTGCTTAACGCCACCAAGGTCATCCCGGCCCGGCTGCTGGGCCGCAAATCAGGAAGCGGGGGTCAGGCCGAACTGCTGCTGCTGAGGCGCCGGTCGGATAAGCAGTGGGAATGCCTGGTCAAGCCGGGGCGGAGGCTGATGCCCGGGGCCAGGATCGAATTTGCCGAGGGGCCGATGACGGCCGAGATCCTGGAGAACCAGGGGAGGGGGCGGCGCTTGGTCTCGTTCGATTTCCTTGGCGATTTCTTCGGCCTGCTGGACCGCGCCGGGCACGTGCCGCTGCCGCCGTACATCGGACGCGGAGACGAGCCCGAAGACCGGGAACGATACCAGACGGTCTACGCCAGGGATCCGGGGTCGGTGGCCGCGCCCACCGCCGGCCTGCACTTCACCCCCGAGATACTGGAGCGCGCCAGGGAAAAGGGGGTAGGCGTCCTGGAGGTGGTGCTGCACGTCGGCTGGGGGACTTTCAAGGAGGTGGAGGCGGTGGACATTTGCCAGCACCGGATGGAAGAGGAATATTACCGGATCGACGCCGCGGCCGCCGAGGAAATCTACAGGGCCAGGGATGAAGGCAGAAGGATAGTGGCGGTGGGGACCACCGCCGTCAGGGCGCTGGAGAGTTTCGCCCGGTCAGGTAAACATGAGGGTTGGACGGAGATATTCATCCACCCTCCGTGCGGTTTCAACTTGGTCGGCGCCCTGGTGACCAATTTCCACCTGCCGCGCTCCACCCTGCTGATGCTGGTAAGCGCCCTGGCCGGAGTGGAGAACATCCGGAAATCCTACGCCGAGGCGATCCGGGAGGGCTACCGGTTCTACAGTTACGGCGACGCCATGCTGATAATCTGATTATTGGCCACAGAGGCACAGAGACCCGGAGAGATCCGGTTTTCCGCCGCGAAAAGACCTTGGCGGCAAGCGGGTCTCAGCGCCTCCGAGCCTCTGTGGCAGGGGGAGCAACATCAGGTTCCAACTGCAGAATACGTCCGGTCAGGCCCGTTTGGGCGAGCTGGCCACCCCACACGGCATTATCCGCACGCCCGCCTTCATGCCGGTGGGCACCCAGGGCACGGTCAAGGCCATGACGCCCGAGGGGCTCAAGTCCGCCGGCGCCGAAATCGTCCTGGGAAACGCCTACCATCTGTATCTGAGGCCGGGGGTGGAGACGATCCGGAAGATGGGCGGCCTGCACCGCTTCACCGGATGGGACAGACCCATCCTCACAGACTCCGGAGGGTACCAGGTGTTCAGCCTGGCCGAGCTCAGGAAGATATGCGAGGAGGGGGTGACATTCCAGTCGCACCTGGACGGCTCGGCCCACGCCTTCACCCCGGAGAGCGTCACCGAGCTGCAGATGGGGCTGGGGGCCGACATCATCATGTGCTTCGACGAGTGCATACCATACCCCAGCTCGCGGCAATACACCGAGGAGTCGACCGCCAGGACGGCCAGATGGGCGAAGAGGTGCCGGGATACCTTCAGGGGCGCGGGGGACGGGAGCCAGGCCATTTTCGGCATAGTCCAGGGCGGCACCTACGCCGATCTCAGGAGGCGAAGCGCCGGGGAGCTGGTCGTTCTCGGCTTCGACGGCTACGCCATCGGAGGCCTGGCCATCGGCGAGCCCAAGGAGGCCACCTGGGAAGCGGTGGCCTCGGCCGCGGAACAGCTGCCTTCGGACAAACCCAGGTACATGATGGGGGTGGGATTTCCCGAGGACATCATCCAGGGTGTGTCGCTGGGGGTGGACATGTTCGACTGCGTCATGCCCACCCGCAACGCCAGGACCGGGACCCTGTTCACCTCGTCCGGCAAGCTGGCCATCAAGAACGCCCGATACTCGGCGGACGAATCGCCTGTCGACCAGGAGTGCGACTGCTACGCCTGCCGAAACTTCACCCGGTCCTATCTCAGGCACCTGTTCATGGCCGGCGAGATGACCGGGGCCATGCTGGCCACCGCGCACAATCTCCGTTTTTACCTGAGGATGATGGAGGGGATGAGGGGGGCTATCGGGGGAGGGCGGTTTGCCGAATGGAGGGATGAATTCCTATACAAGTATAGCAGCAGTTGAGATCCCGATGGTCATCTCCAGACGCCCGGTATCCTCTGCCGGCAGTAGGGACAGCGGCCGTTTTTTACAAGATTACGTTCTATGAAATACCCCCGGCGCTCGATCAGCTTTTTGCCGCACTTGTGGCAGTAGGTGTGGTTGGCCCGATGGCCCGGGACGTTGCCCAGATAGACATAACGGATCCCGGCCCGGCGGGCGATGGCGTAGGCCGTGTCCAGCGAGGCCGGCGGGGTGGGCGGCAGATGGGCCAGCTTGTGCTGGGGGAAGAAGCGGAGGAAGTGCAGCGGGACGTCAGGCCCCAGGCTGTCGGCCACCCAGCGGCAGAGGGCCGAGATCTCCCCGGGGCCGTCGTTGACGGTGGGTATGACCAAGTAGCCCAGTTCCAGCCACACGCCGCTTTTATGGAATGCCTTGGCAGCCTCCAGGATCGGGGCCAGGCTGGTGTTGGCCATCCGTTGATATGACCGGTCGGAGAAGCCCTTGAGGTCCAGGTTGGCCGCGTCCAGCACCCGGCAGAGCTCGGCCAGCGGCCCGGTGTTTATGTGGCCCGAGGTGACCATCACGTTCCGTATCCCCGACCCCCGGGCCAGGGCCGAGATATCGTACATGTACTCGTAGAAGACGGCCGGTTCGCCGTAGGTGTACGAGATGGAAGCGCAGCCGGCGGCGGTCGCCGCAGCGGCCACCTTTTCCGGGGCGGTGTAGCCGGTCCGGTAATCCGCGGGTTCGGCCTGGGAGATGTCCCAGTTCTGGCAGAACAGGCAGCGCATGCTGCAGCCGACGGTTGCTATGGAATAGGATTCGGTTCCGGGGAGAAAGTGGTAGAGCGGCTTCTTCTCGATGGGATCGACGTTGGCGGCGCAAAGCCGGCCGTAGACCAGGGAGACCAGCCCGCCTTCCTCGTTCCTGCGGACCCGGCAGTAACCGGTCTGTCCCTCCTTGAGGGCGCAGTTCCTGGGACAGAGGCGGCACTGGACAGCCTTCTTCTCCAGCTTGTCGTAATGCCTGGCAGGATGTCCCCGGTCGGCGGATGCCGAGAAGCCATGAAAAGCCAGGCAGGCCAGCATCAGAAAAAGCATAGAGAGGCGGATCGGACCCGGGCAAAAGTGGGGGTACTTTCCAGTCGGTTTGCTCATGAGGACAGAATATCAGAAAACCTGCCGGTAATCAAGTGGGCATCGGCAGGAACACGCAGGGCGCCCGCCGCCCGCTCCCCATTTTTCTGGCCGGTTCGCTCTCGATCCTGGTCCAGACCGTCCTGTTGCGCGAGCTGATGGTCGTGGCCCACGGGACCGAGATGACCCTGGGCTTCGGACTGGCCGCCTGGCTGCTGGGCGGCGCGGGCGGGAGCCTGGCGGCCGCGGGCATTTCGGGAAGGATCGGCGGGCGGAGGGGTTTGATCGCCTGTTTCATCGCAGTTGCCGTGCTGGCCCTTCCCTGCCTGGCATTTCTGAGGGCATTCAAACCCCTGGCCGGCTACCTGCCCGGGCAGGGGATCTGGCTGGGGCACATGGCCCTGCTGGCGTTTGTCGTCATGTCTGCTCCGGGCCTGATTTTCGGAGCCGTTTACGCATTCGGCGTCCGGTTTCTGGAGGAGAACGCACAGGGATCCCCAGCCGGTTCGGCTTATTGGATAGAAGCCGCCGGCTACCTGGCCGGCGGGGCGGCCTTCACCTTCTTTCTGGCCTTCAAGCTTACCGGCGCCGAAACCCTGGCCGCCGCCTCGGCCCTGGCGATCTTCAGCGCCGCCATACCGGCCAGGACGGCGGCGGCCAGGGTACTGGGCATCGGCCTTTCGGCCGCGGCCCTGGCCGCGGCCCTGATCCTGGGTAACGCCCTCGAGATCCGCACCCAGGCCTGGTCCTATCCGGGATACCGCATCGAATCCGTCGCAACCTCGCCCTACGGCCAGACGACGACGGCCGAGCGTCACGGGCAGAGGGACGTCTTCCACAACGGCCATCCGGCCTTCCACCACCCCGGCGTTCCAGCGATGGCCCATGAGGAGCTGGCCGGTTGGGGGTTGCTATATGCCAATAGGGCAAGTGACATCCTGCTGGTCGGCGGCCCGGAGCTGCTGCCAATCCTTTTGGGGCGGAAGGGACGACGGGTAACCTATGCCGAGCCGGACCCGGGCCTGGTGCGGGCGGTCAGGGCCGCCAGCCTGAAGGCTTCCGATCCGGTCTTCCTCCACCCCGGACTTGAGCTGGCCTTGAAGGACGGCCGCGCCCTGATCGAAAGTTCCCGGCAAAGGTACGACCTGATCATCATGTCGACGCCTCCGCCTTCGACCATGGCCCTGAACCGATACTACACGGAGGAGTTCTTCCGGGCCGCGGGGAAAAGCCTGACGGAGGGAGGCGCCATCGTTCTTTCCCTCTCGGGAAGCCAAGCGGCCATGGACCGGAACAAGGCCCGCCTCAACGGGGCGGTATTTTCTGCGCTGTCAGCCGCCATGCCCCGGGCCGACATCATCCCCGGGGAAACGAATATCCTGGCCGGGACCATGGCGGGGGAGCCGGTGCCGGATTCAGTTCTGGCGCGCCGCCACCGGGAGCGCGGCGGCTCTTTCCGGGTTTTCTCGGGAGCTCACCTGAGTTACCGGCTGGCCGAGCGCGACCGGAGGGAGATCGAAAAAGAGATCAAGCCGGAGGCCGCCGGACGAAATCGCGACCTGAGGCCGTCGGCCCTGTCCGCCGGGACAATGCTGTGGCAATCGGTTTTCTCGCCCGGTTGGGCCCGGGCCTACGGTTTCCTGGCCCGGCATTCGCCATGGTTGTGGCTGCTTCTGGCGGCCGGCTTTTTTGGGCCGAGGCTGCGTCACGGGGGCGCGGCCTTCACCGCCGGGGCG
This sequence comes from bacterium UBP2_UBA4780, assembly GCA_002403115.1. Taxonomy (GTDB): domain Bacteria; phylum Edwardsbacteria; class AC1; order AC1; family EtOH8; genus UBA8901. Next base: position 8,634 of record DHHE01000204.1, read on the forward strand.
GCCTCCATGGGCCTTCAAATGCTTTGCCTTTGGGGGCTGCAGATACGCAGCGGATCGCTTTACCATTGGGTGGGGCTGGGAAACGCCCTGTTCATGGCGGGGACGGCCCTGGGGGCCTGGGCATACTCCACCCGGTCCGGGGTGAGATCAGTGGGCATGCTCGCTTGGGAGATCGCCTTCACCCTTTGGGCGCTGGCTTTCCTTATGGGGCAGGCGTTCTTGGAAATGCCCGGACCGGCGTATCTGGCGTGCTCGGCCGTTACCGGGACCATCCTGGGGCTGGAGTTCCCGGCCCTGGTAACGGGCCGGGCCGGGGAGCGGGGGATCTCGGAAGGGTCGGCCGCGGGGCCGGTCTATGCCTGGGACATGGCCGGAGGGTTTTTCGCCGCGCTGGCCATGGGGGTGGTGATTATCCCGTCCTGGGGGATGGTGCCGGCGGCGGCGCTGATGGCCGGGATCAAGGCCGTCAGCCTGAGATGGTGGATAAAAGGATGAGGTGAGATGTCCGCGAAGACGTTGATAAGCGCACTGATGTTGGCGGCCCAAGCGATATCGGCCGGCCCCATCGACATCGTCAGGCTGAAATACGGCGGGGGCGGGGACTGGTACAACGACCCCGAGGCCGAAATCAACCTGCTTTTGGAGTTCAACCGCCGCACCGGCGCGGCCGTCAGAGCCGAGAAAACGGCGTTGTCGCTGCTGGACGAGCAGTTATTCTCCCACCCGTTCCTTTTCATCACCGGCCACGGCGAGATACGGTTCACCGACCAGGAGATCCAGAGGCTCAGGCGCCACCTGGTTTCCGGAGGCTTTCTTTACGCCGATGACGACTATGGGATGGACGCCTCGTTCCGAAGGCAGATGAAGAGGCTTTTCCCGGACCAGGAGCTGGCGGAGCTGCCGCCGGACTTTCCCCTCTTCCGCTGTTTCTATGATCTCTCAAGCGGCATCCCTAAGATCCATGAGCACGAGCCCGGAAGCCCCTCGGCCCGGGGTATCTTCCACCGGGGAAGGCTGGTGGTGCTCTACACCCACAACACCAACATCTCGGACGGGTGGACCCCGGCGCACGGGGACGCCGAGGAGACCAGGGAGCAGGCCTTCCGGATGGGCGTCAACATCCTGTGGTACGTCCTCACCAGGCAGTGATCAAGAATGGACGACCGGTCAGCACAGCTTTTCAGCGAGCTTGACAGGATCTCCCGGGCCCGGGCCCGGTGGCTGGCCTCCGTCTTGGCCGCGGGCTTTGCCGGGGGCGCGGCCGCCATTCTGCTGGCCTGCCATATCGCCGATCTGGCCCTGATCCTGACTCCGGCGGCGCGGCAGATTTTGGGGCCGGCAATCGTCGCGGTCCTGGCCGCCGGGGGTCTCGCGGCAATCGGATCGCTTTTCATAAGGAAAAGCCCGGCGGCCACCGCGGCCTGGCTGGAGGGCCGGGAAATGGATTTTCGCCAGGACCTGTCGACCGTGGCCCAGTGCGCCGGGCGGGCCGATTACTCGGCCGAGCTGGTTTCGGAACTGGCCGGGCGCAGCCTTGAAAGACTGCGCGGCGTCAGGCCGGCGGCCGGCGCCAGAAAGTTCACTGTTCGGTTGCGGGCGGCCTCGGCAAGCCTGTTCATCCTGCTGGTCCTGACCTGCATCATCTGGCCCGGAGCGGCCCGGATCAGCCTGGCCCGGCTGGCCCGGCCCTGGGGCGTTATCGGCGACTGGTCGAGGGTCGATGTCGTTCCCGGGGACGTCCGGATTCCGGCCGGCGAGGAGCTGTTGGTGGAGGTTCGAAGCGGCGCCGGGAAAGCCCGCGTCATTGTTGAATCAGCCGAACGGGCCGTTACCGCCTGCCCCATGGCGTTACGGGACGGATCGCTGAAGGCGCTGCTGCCCCCGGCCGAAAGGGATTTCCAATACCGCTTTTTCCCGGGAAGGATGCAAAGCCGGAGTTTCCGGGTTGCCGTCTACCGGCCGCTGGTGCTGGAGGGCATCAGCGTCAGGATCGAGCCGCCGGCCTACACCCGGCTGGCACCGGTCGAGATGCCGAACCAGGGCGGCATCGAGGCGGTTAAGGGAAGCCGGGCCTCGGTCACCGCCAGGGCCAGCCGGCCGGCGGGATCGGCCGCCGCGATTTTCTCGGGCGGCCAGGCCGTCGCGGGAACAACGGCCGGCGGCGAAATCAGCTTTTCGCTGTCGGTGCAGAGGGACGACCGCTACCGGCTGATGGCAGTGTCGCCCGGAGGGGCCGACACCTTCGTCTCGGCCGAGTACCAGATCACGGCCGTTTCCGACCTGCCACCCGAGGCCGAACTGTACGGGGATGATTTGCCAGAAGTCCCCAGGGGCGAGATGGCGGCGTTGGTGGCGGGCCGGGCCAGGGACGATTTCGGACTTTCCAGGCTGAGGATCGGCTACCTGCTTCAAGGACAGCCGGGTCACAGGGAGATAGCCGCCCCCGGCCGGACGGTGACCGACACCTCGGTGGAATTCGCATGGAGCCTGGCCAACATGGGCTTGCTGCCCGGGGACTCCCTGGTCTACTGGCTGGAGGCGGTGGACAATGACGCCGTCTCCGGCCCCAAGACCGGCCGCAGCCGCAGCCGGAAGCTGTGGGTCCCCTCCATCGCCGAGTTGTACCAGGCGATGGCCCGGCAGGACTCGGCCGCAACGGCCGAGCTGGCCGGCATCCAGCCCGAGCAAGCCGAGATCCGGGAGCAGATCCAGCGGCTGTCACGGGCCGTCAAGGAGTCACGCCGCGTCGACTGGCAGCAGCAGGCCGCCATCGAGAAGGCCCTGGAGGACCAGCAGGAGCTGCTTAGCCGGCTGGAGCGGGCGGCCGACCAGGCCCTGGAAAGCCTTCGGCCCGAGGGCCGCCAGATCGAGATCGACGCCGAGACCGCCTCCAAGCTGCGGGAACTGCGCCAGCTCTTCGACCAGGTGGCCACCGACGAGATGCGCCGGGCGATGGAGCGGCTCTCCAAGGCCATGGAGAAGATGGACCGGCAGGAGGTGGCCAGGGCCCTGGAGAAGATGAACCTGACGGCCGAGGAGCTGAAGCACCGGCTGGACCAGGCCATCGCGGCGCTGAAGGAGTTGCAGCAGCAGAAGCAGATGGACCGGATCAAGGAGGAACTTGACCGGCTGGCCGAGGAACAGAGGGACATCAGGGACAGGACCGGAGCGGCGGGCGAGCAGACCGAGGCCGACCGGCTGGCCCGGAGACAGCAGCAGGCCGCGGAAGACCTGGAGGCCCTGGCCAGGGAGGCGCGCCAGCTTGGAGAGCAGATGGAAAGCCAGCCCGAGGCCGGGGAGAAGCTCAGGCAGTCGGGCGACAGGATGCAGAAAAAGGGAACGCCGGCCAAGATGCGCCAGGCCGGGCAGCGCATATCGCAGGGCAAAAAGCAGGCGGCCATGGACCTCCAGCAGCAGGCCCTCCAGGAAATGGCGGAGCTCTCCCAGGGCCTGGAGTCGGCCCGGTCATCCATGGCCCAGGCCAGGAGCCGGGCCAGAGCCCAGGCCTTGAGGCAGAAGGCCAGGGAGGCGCTTTCCCTGTCGCAGCAGCAGGAGGACCTCAACCGGATGATGCGCGAAGGAGGCGACGCCAACGACCTGGCCGAGAGACAGCAGACGCTGGCCAGGGCCGGGGCCAGGCTGCAGAGCCGGGCAGGCTCCCGGCAGGAGATGATGATGCCGCCCCAGGCCGCCGGGAGCCTGTCGCGGGCAGTGAGGGCCATGGGCCAGTCGGGCCAGGAGATCATGGGCGGGAGGAGGGGGCAGGCCGGGCAGCAGGGCCAGGAGGCGGTGGCCGCCCTCAACCAGGCGGCGGCCGCCATGCTGGAGGCCTCGTCCCAAAGCTCGGGCTCGCAGGGCGGCGGCGACATGATGCAGGAACTGGAGGGCCTCTCGGGCCAGCAGTCCGATATCAACCAGCAGACCCTGGGCCTGATGCCGTCGGCCGGGGGCCGGCCGGAGGCGCTTTCCCAGGAGGCCCGCAGTCAGATGGCCAGGCTGGCGGCCCAGCAGGAGGCGGTGCGGCAGGGAATGGACGAGTACAACCGGAAGTACGCCGACCGCCGCGACCGCGCCGACCGGCTGGACGACCTGGCCGGGGAGATGCAGAAAGCGGCCGAGGACCTCCGCCAGCAGCGGGCCGACGACCGCACCCGGGAGCGCCAGGAGCGGATCCTCAACCGGCTGCTGCAGGCCCAGCGCTCCCTGCGCGACCAGGATTTCTCCCGCCAGCGCAAGGCCGAACCCGGCCGGGACCAGGGACAGGCGGCGGGCCGCGGGGAGCTGAAGCCGGGCGAGGCCCCGCCCCCACCGTCCGACCGTGACTGGAGGAACGAGCCCTATCCCCTGGAGTACCGGGAGATCATCGAGAGGTACTTCAGGTCGCTGGGATGGTGACACCCAAAAGCAGAAATCAAAAGTCAGAAGTCAAAATGGCGCGTCCAAATCACGCCCAGGGAAACGCACCAAAAGCATGCTTCACCGAATCCGGCACGGCCGCATTAAAGGTTATAAAACGATTAGTGCCGCTGATGTTCAGCATCGCTTTTTTGGGCGGGACTGACGTCACGGCCCAGCCGTTGCGGGGCGAGGAGGCCAGGCGCTGGCAGTCGGCCTGGAACGCCGCCCAGCAGGGAAGGCACCAGGAGGCGCTGGACGGCTTCAAGTCGGTGCTGGAGAAGAAGGCCGACCAGGGCCTGTACCTGCAGGCCGGGGCGCTCCTGGCCAGGCAGGGGGCGCAGGCCCAGGCCGAGGAGCTCTACCTGTGGGGCAGGAAAACGCTGAAGCAGCCCCGGGCCTTCGCCGACCGGCTGGCCGAGATCTACCAGTCGCAGCTGAGGCACGACCGGGCGGTGGCCGAGTGGATGAGCCTGCTGCCGGACAGGGCCGATCTGGTCGGGGCCAAGCTGGTGGAGACCAGCCAGCACATCGGCCTGAAAAACACGGCCGCCCTGGCCGAGGCCAACCTGAAAGGCGCGGGGGACGCCGGCTGGCTGGTGCTGGGCGGCCTGCACCTGTCGGCCAGGGACGACAGGCAGGCCTGGCGCGCTTTTTCCCGGATCAGGGACCCGGGGTTGCTGCGCAAGGCGGTGGACCAGGTGCTGGCGGCCGGGCTCCCTGCGTCCAGGCAGATACCGGTGCTTGAGGAATACCTGGCCAAAAGCGGCGGAAAGGAGCAGGACCTGCTGGCCAGGCTGGGTTCGCATTACATGGGGTCCCGCCAGTTCCAGAAGGCCTCGGACGTGTTCTCGAAGATGCTGCCGCTCAACCGGCCCCTGGCCACGGTGCTCTCGGCCAGGGCCCTGCTCGGGCAGGGGAATCACGCCGAGGCCCTGAGGACGATAAGCGATGGCGGCGCGGCAAAGGGCTGGCCGGACACGCTCAGGTGGGAGGCGAGGCTCTTGGAGGCCCAGGCCAGGCTGATGTCCGGCGAGGGACCGGCCGCGGCCGGACTGCTGGCCGTGCTGGCCGGAGACTCCTCGGCCAGGGCCGACTTTCGCCAGAGGGCCGCCTTCAAGCTGGCCGAGAC
>DHHE01000153.1 GCA_002403115.1 bacterium UBP2_UBA4780
GACGTTCCCTCGGGATGCAAGAGGTATCTGGTTAAGGGCAACGGCCAGGGCAACACGTTACTTCAAGACCTTGGCCCCACCGATTCCGGAGACCCGCAAGTGCTGGCGGATTTCGGAAAGTGGGCGCTGAATAACTTCCCGGGGACCAGGCGGATGCTTTACCTTTACGACCACGGCAACGGCTGGTACTCTGGCAGCGCCAATGGCAAGGCCTTCGGGCAGGATGATGTCTCTGGTAACCTGATCGGACTGGCCAACGGTGAGTTCAGCGGAGCCATGGATCAGATAACAGCCAGCGGGCAGAACAAATTCGACGTTATAATCTGGGAGGCATGCCTGATGGGCATGTGGGAGGTAATGGACATCTGCTCCAAGTACAGCCTGACGATGATAGGTTCGGAAGATGGAATATCGAGAGATGCCAGCTACAATCTGAACTATACGCTGAATTTGCTTGACAACCAGCCGAACCAAAATCTATTCATCATGGTGAGCAATATAGTCCAAGCTGTAGACCTGCGACATTTCACGACATGTTCCGGCGTAGATTTGTCGAAATCGGCAACGCTGGCTTCGAAGATCAACGCGCTGTCCAACCAACTGATCACCGCTCGGACGACGGCCGCGCACGACAATGCCATCACCACCTGCTACCAAGAAACTCAGAACAGACTGCATTTTATATACCCGCCCCACATCGACCTATATGATTTCGCCCAGACCCTGTCGCAGAACTCCGCCCTGCCCGCATCCTTGCGGCAGGCGGCCTCGGATGTCATGGCCGCGGTTAATGGCTTCGTCATCCGCAACGTGGCAGCAAATGACGCGTCCGTAACCGGACCTGGTACTCAGACTAAGTATGCCAAGGGGGTGGCCATCTACCACAGCAAGCCGGACGGCTCGGACTACCGGATGGAGTACAACCTGCTGCCCACCTCGCAGAGCACCCTGTGGGACGAGTACATCCGGGGAGCCGGGTCGTTCACCAACTACCGGGCGGTGGCTGCGGACTACAGCTGGGTGACGACCACCCAGCCGACCGGCATCACCGGGGACGACCAGGCGGTCACATTGAACATCCCGTTCACCAAGCCGTTCCTATTCTACGGGAAGCAGTACACCAAGTTCAATGTGTGCTCCAACGGCTTCATCAACTTCGGGACCGTCTCGAACTCCCATATCCCGGCCGGAATCCCCTCGACGGCAGCACCAAACGCCTTGGTGGCGCCGCTGTGGCGCGACCTGAACCCGGCCGACGGCGGCAGCATCACCTACAAGGCGAACGCGGAGACAGTAGCCGTGACCTGGGAGGGCGTCAGGAACTACAGCAGCGCGCACAACGGCACCCCCCAGTCTTTTCAGGTTATTTTCAGGCCAGACGGGAGGATAGTCATGCAGTGGAAATCCACCACCAGCGGGCCATCGACCACGATCGGGATAGAGAACGAGACCGGACAGACCGGCGTCGTCTGCGGCCAGCCGGCCAACAACACGGCCAAGGCCTTCATACCGCCGGCTGGCATGATGCCCAAGACGGAAAACGGGCAGACGCCGGAGGAAGCGGGCCCGCAGGCGGCATTACTCTCCAACGCGCCCAACCCCTTCACCCGCAAGACGGTCATCCGGTTCCAGGTCAACAGGCCGGGAAAGGGTACATTGCGGGTTTACAACTTGCTGGGGCAGGCGGTCAGGACGCTGTTGGACGAGGAAGTAGGGGCCGGAACGTACGCCATCACCTGGAACGGAAAGGATGACGCCGGCAGGGCGGTGGCCGCCGGAGTGTACGTCTGCAGGATGGAGATCGGCGGGAGTACATGCGTCGGCAAGATGACCATGATACGCTGAGGATAAACCAGGCATCGGCGGAACGCTGATAGAAATACTAGCTCCCGATGTAAGCGCCAACAAAGAGCTGAGATCAAAGGCGTACCGAAGGGGTGGCCGCGCACGACGCAGGGCCGCCCCTTATATTTGAAACAAGAGGGCATGAGCTTGCCTTCCGGCATTTGACATGACAGGGAAGAGAGCAAGTCCGTTTTTGATTGACATTGCTCAGTTTAATATAGTAATATTACGAATCTGGAAGCGTGGCCGAGTGGTCGAAGGCGGCGGTCTTGAAAACCGCAGTGCCGCAAGGCACCAGGGGTTCGAATCCTCTCGCTTCCGCCAATCAACCAGCCTGAAATAAAAACAACGCAACAACAATAAAAAGGAGGACGCCATGGCAGCCGGCGGAACAATCAAGCTCGACGCGACACTGGCCAAGGTATTCAAGAAAAATGAGGGGGATACCATCACCGGGATGGAGCTCACCAAGGGGCTCTGGGCATACATCAAGGAGAACAATCTCCAGGTAAAGGCCGGCAAGTAGGGGCGCCCAAGAACCGGACCCTGCCGTAAGCGGCAATAATCGGGGCAGAGATGCCCCGATTTATCGTCTATGCCCGTCGGCTTCCGTACTCTACAGGGACGGCACCCTTTGACACTGGATGGACGCCAGATTTCAAGACGGATCCGAGGGCAAAGATCTCCCGCCCTTTCCAGGCCGCGCCGTCCCGGTGGGACCGCCGCGGTCCGGATCCGGGAGGCGATCCAAAAAATCCGACAAGGCCCTTGACAGGCCGGGATAGCCATGGTATACTTATTTCCAATAATAACATATTTACATTATTATTGGAAATGCTATTCTCCGAGTTCAAAAGACGCTACCGCCGGCTGCCGCTGATCCCGGCCGAGCAGATCCTGCCGCCCGGGACCTCGCCCCAGGCGCTCAGGAACCAGCTCTCCCAATGGCACAGGAAGGGCTGGCTCCTAAGGCTGCGCCGCGGTCTGTACCTGCTTTCCGACCAGGACCGGGCCGTGAGCCCCTCGGTCCAGTACCTGGCCAACCAGATGTACCCGCCGTCATACCTGTCGCTGGAATACGCCCTCAGCCACTATGGCCTGATCCCGGAGTCAGCCGCCCAGGTCACCTCGGTGACCACCCGCAAGACGAAGGTGTTCGGCAACCGATGGGGCGATTTCCGTTACCGCCACGTCGCCCGGGACCTGTTCTGGGGCTTCACCGCCCTGCCCGACGAGAACGGCTACAAGGTTCTGATCGCCGAGCCGGAGAAAGCCCTGCTGGATTTCATCTATTTCAACAAGGAGGGCCTGCCACGGGAGGGCGGGCGCTGCCGGGAGATGTTCGCCGATTCGTTCCGGTTCCAGAACACCGAGGTCCTGGATCGGAGGAAACTGGCCGCCCAGGCAGTCCGCTTCGAAAACAGCAGGCTGGCCGCGGCCACGGCCGAATTCATCAAGTTCATGGGGAAAAGATGATCGAACTGATGCGCAAGGAGCTGGACCGGGAGGACCGGCCGGGCATCAAGGCCCAGAGGGCCCGGGAGTTGTTGCAGGTGATGACCCTGAAGATCATCAGCGATTTGGGCTATTGCCGGCATATCGCCTTCCAGGGCGGGACCGCCCTGCGGCTGCTGTACGACCTGCGGCGCTTCTCCGAGGACCTGGATTTCTCCCTGGTCGGGAGGACCGGGTTCGATCCCCGGGCCATGCTGGAGCGGGTGGGGGAGCGGACCAGGGAATGGGGTCTGGGGGTGGAGACAAAACCCGGCCGGGAGAAGGCTGTTTTCGGAGCCTGGCTCAGGTATCCCGGCCTGCCCAAGTCGCTGGGGCTTTCGCCGCTGGCCGGCCAGAAACTGTCAATAAAGTTGGAGGTGGACCTGAATCCGCCCCGGGGAGGGGAGGTGGAGACATCCCTCATCAGCCGGGAGTTCACCTTCCCGGTGGCCACTTTCACCCTGCCCTCGCTGTTCGCCACCAAGCTGCGCGCATGCTTCTACCGCCGCTTCATGAAGGGACGGGATTTCTATGACCTGGCCTGGTACGTGGGCCGGAGGGTAAGGCCCAACTACACGCTCCTGAACAACGCCATAAAGCAGACCCAGGGCAGGTCGCCGGGAATCGATGAGGACAGCTTCAAGGATTTCCTGAAGGAAAAGCTCAGGGGCTGCGATCTTGCCAGAGCCAGGAGGGACGCGGAACCTTTCCTGTTCGACCGAAGCGAGCTGGCTCTGTTCGACACAGGACTTATCCTCGGCCTGGTGGAGCGGA